>SICY01000055.1 GCA_009697485.1 Nitrosarchaeum sp. | reverse complement strand
GCAGTAAAATCACAGCAGTAAAATCACAGCAGTAAAATCACCAAAATCAATTAAATTTGATTTCTATCTTACCGTAATTATTATTATTGGCGGTTCCTTTACGCTAATTGCTAGTTTGACAGTAGAGAATCCAATTGGCATCATACTAAGTCTTCCTACCCTGATAATATCTTTAATCCAACTCCCTAAACGTAAAAAACAGTTTGATGGATTATCAAAAACCGATGATGAGCCTTTAACTGTTTTAAAAATGAGACTGGCAAAAGGTGAAATCACTAAAGAAGAATTTGACAAGATAAAAGAAGATTTAAAATAAATTTCTAAACTCTTTTCATTCCTAAATCCTTAAGTTTCTAGAAAATAAGATTATGAATATTGCCGTATAAGGATAAAGCGAAACAGAAAAAATACATGAAAGAGTATTTCTCAAGACCTGAAGTTAAAGAGAAACAGAAAGAACGTATGAAAGAGTATTACGCAAGACCTGAAGTTAAAGAGAAAAGAAAAGAACTTAGAAATAAAGCGAAAATGAAAAAATAGATTCTAAACTCTTTCTGTATGATCTGCATTACTGCCAAATGGCAGTAAAGCAGAATATCGGAAACCAAAAAGAATTTTATTATATAAAGGGTTTAATCACGCAAAGTTATGCTTTATCTAAGGATTAATCACAGCACGACCAACAATCTTGCGTGCTTTAAGATCCTCTAAAGCAGAGTTTGCAGCATCAAGAGAATATCTTTTTGAAATCATTGGATTAATGGTTCCTTTTCGGGCAAGATCTAATAATTCAACCATGTCATCATAATTTCCAGTATATGCACCTTGAATAGTAATGGATTTGAGAGGAATTGTAACCAGAGATAATTCCATTGAACCACCAAACAAGCCAACTAGGACAAGATTTCCTCGCTTTCTCAGAACTGTTAATCCCATTTTCGCAGTAGGTGGAGCATTAACAAAATCTACAACACTGTCAGCTCCTTTACCATTACAAACTGAAATTATTTTTTGAGAGGTTTCAGGATCTTTGGAGTTCATTACAAAATCAGCACCCATTTCTTTTGCTATTTCCAATTTTTGATCATCTAGATCCACACAAATTATTTTAGATGTGGTGATAGCTTTTGCAATTTGTACACCCATTAAGCCTAATCCACCAGCACCTATTATTACAAGAAATTCAGGAGAATTCTGATTTGATTTTTTAATTGCCGTGTAAGCTGTTAGTCCAGAACAAGCCAATGAAGTAGCAGACTCTGGATCAATGCCATTTAATTTTGCCAAATATTTGAAATGAGGGACAAGAGAATATTCAGAATACCCCCCATCCTGAAAAACACCAAGTGATTTTGGGGCATCACATAAATTTTCATTGTTAACTTTACAAGCAGGGCATTCACCGCATCCTATCCAAGGATAAACTAAAACTTGATCACCTTTTGAAAAACCCTTGACATTATCTCCAAATTCGTCAACAGTACCAACAATTTCATGCCCAGGAGTAACAGGATACTTGACCCCTCTATCAGTAACTTTCATGAATTTACCATCGCCTAAATCATATCCACCTTCCCAAAGGTGCAAATCACTATGACATACGCCTACTGCTTTGACTTTAACTAAGACCTGATTATCTTTAGGATGAGGGGTTTCCATTTCTATAACTTTCAATGGTTCGTTAGGACCTGTGATTCTAGCAGATTTCATAAATTGATAATTCCGTCTTAACAATATAAGAGTTGACTGGATATGAGAAAAAAATAGAGCCATTAGATATTATTGAATAAAAAAAGAATCAATCTGTGAGCGAAGAACAAACTCCAGATGGCATTTCGCAAGCACCAGTAAATATTCTATTTAATCCCACTTCTATTGCTAAAAAAGATGTTTGGGATATTGACCTTATTCAAATTCTAGATTTATTAATAAAAATTCTTGAAAAAAGTGGAAAAAAAGATCTACGAGTTGCAGGAATGGCAGCATTGTCATCTTCATTAATTTACAGAATGAAGGTAGAAAGTATTTTTGCATTGCAGCGCGTTGCAATGGAAAAAAAACCAATCAGACAAAGAACTGATGTCGATATAGAGTTAATCGACATACCATATCGACATGAATCAACTTATCCTGTTTCGCTAGATGATTTGTTAGGATTATTACAAAATTTAATTGGCACAATAGCCAATCCACAATCCAGAAGAAACAAGCTAGAGATAGAACCTATCGAAGCCCCTAATTTTCAAGAATATTTCATTTCGCTTGAAAACATAATTGGAAAATACGAGGATTTGATCATTAGAAAAATTTCAAATCTAGAATATAGTATGCTTCAAGATATCATAAAAGATCTTGATGAAATAGATTCGATTAGGTGCTTTTTTGCAATATTGTTTTTGGCCAGAGATAAAAAAGTAGAACTAGAACAAATAGATGAAGATATTAAAATTATCTTGATAAAAGAGAAGTTAACAATCTGATCAAAAATGAAGAAAGGATTTCTTTAAGTAGATTTTATAGGGAAAAGAGACAATTGGCAAAAATTGAAACAAATGATGAACCTATTGCAAAGATCGAAGCAGCCCTATACTCTGCTGGAAGACCCCTAAAAATAGAAGAATTAATCAAAGCCTCAGGCACAGAATCACGAACAAAGACGTTTGAATTACTCAACGACATAATGAAAAAGACCAAGTCAGTCTTTAAGGCACTTGAAGTGGTAACACTTCCTGATGGATCATATGTGTTTCAATTAAAACCAGAATACAGCTCAACTATCAAAAGATATGCGTCAAAACCTATTCTTCCCAATGCAACTTTGAAAACATTATCATACATTGCATACATGCAACCAATTTCATCAAAACAATTGGTAGAAACAAGGGGTTCTGGTGTATATGAACATCTCAAAGAATTACGACAATTAGACTTTATCACTCACCAAAATGTAGGCAGATTAAAAATTTACAATACAACTGAAAAATTTCAAAAATACTTTGGAATACAAGGCGATGTGGAAAATCTCAAACAAAGACTGTTTGCCAAAGTGAGAAAAACTGCAAAGATGTCAGAGTCAAATTATACACATGAAGTTGTAAGTAAACTAAACTGAGTAGTTTTATTTTAAGCCTAACTTTTTGCGTTTTGTATAAATTAGAGTAGTTAAAAGAAGGTTCGTGAGAAAATCAGTAGAAAATCTTGCAACCAGCAAAATAACGGGTGGAAGAAGACATCCTGCAAGAATTCGAAGAAAATATGAAATAGATAGATATCCAAACGAATCAGTTACAGGGGCTCAAGTCACAATCACAAGACGAGTCAGAGGTAATAATAAAAAAACAGCTTTGAAAACAATTGATTTTGTTAACTTAGCAACAGGGGATTCTAAAGTAAAGAAAATAAAAATTCTCAAAGTATTAGAAAATTCAACAAACAATGATTACCAAAGAAGAGGCATCATTACAAAAGGTGCAATATTAGAAACAGAAGCAGGAAAATGCAAAGTTGTTTCTAAACCAGGACAAACAGGAATAGTTAACGCAGTTTTAATAAAGTGATTAAATGAAAGATTACGAGCATGTCGTAATCTGGTTAGATTATTTTAACAAGACATTACCAAGAGCGAAAGGAAGAAAATTAGAAAAAGAAAAATGTGTTTTCGATCCTTCACTAAAAGAATTAACAGAAGCTGCACAAGCCGCAGGATTTGAAATCACAGAAACAGATGAAAAAGTAAGATTTCCACGAAGACCTTATGTTAGATCAGGCTACATAGTGTTACCAAAAGGATCCACTAAGACAAATATTCTTAACAAAATTTCAGAAAAATTAGTTTCAAAAAGAGCCAAGCCAACAAAATAAAATCAAATCTAGCTCTTAGCTAAAGTAAAGTTGACAGAAGTCTATGATAAGAATATGATGATTACTGTTTTTAATTGCAGGAGGTAGGCGAAATAATGCACTTAGCCGCTAGTGGCAGAGTGATCATTCAACTATCAGGTAAATCAGTTGAAGGACAAATACTCTGTGACGAGACAGGAACTAAAGTTGCAAAAGTAATGGAATTAATTGGTCCAATAAAAAGACCGTTTGCATCAGCAACTCCGTTAACAAATAACATCAAAAAATACATTGGCAAAAGTGTTTTCGCAATTGATTATTCTCCTGCTAACACACAAAAATTTAGGAGAAGAAAAAAATGAACATATTACAACCACAAAACTGTCCTGAATGTCAATCTTCATTAGTGGATGACGTTCAGAATGGTGAAATAATCTGCTCTGGTTGCGGCGTAGTTGTCGCAGATCAGATGGTAGATCATGGTCCAGAAACAATAAGCTCAAATCTTGAAGATAGGATGAAGCTAGCAAGAGCAACAGGACAGACAACTTATTCCCAACATGATTTGGGAATAACAACTGAGATATCAATTAGTACAAAGGACTTTAGCGGAAAAACAATCAACCGTGAAGTTGCAAATCAGATGAACAATCTCAGAAAATGGCAACAACGAGTACGTGTTTCTTCACCAAGAGAAAGAAGATTAGCAAATGTTTTATCAAAAATGGGTGAAACATGTGATGGTCTAAATCTTTCAAGAAACGTCTTGGAAACTGCTTCTATGATATACAGAAACTTGGATGGACATGTTGATGTGAAGGGAAAATCAGTAGCAAGCATTACTGCAGCTACAATTTACATGGCATGCAAACAATGTGATGTTGTAAGATCATTAGAAGAAATTTGTAGAGGAATATGTACACCAAAAGATATCAAATCAAAAACCAAACTTGCAGCAAAATACTATAGAACTATGGTAATGGAAATGGGCCAATTAAGTGCCCCAGTAGTTACTATGGACAAATACATCTCGAAGATTGCAAATATGACACAAACTGAAGTTAGAGTTGAAAGACTAGCTTTAGAGATAGCAGAAAAAACTAAAGACAGTAGCATTGCAGATGGAAAAGCTCCAAATGGAATTGCTGCGGCATATCTGTATGTTGCCTCAGTTTTGTTAGGACAAAATGTCCTTCAAAGAGATGTCTCAAGTATTGCAGGTGTCACAGAAGTTACTATCAGAAATAGATGTAAAGAGATTCTAACATATTACAAACTCAAAATCACTTTGAGACCGTCTCTGGCCAAAATTTAATCCCCCTTTTTCATTTTATTATTTAGAAAATCCTATTAGGATTAGCTAAATTTCGTCGGTATTATATATAGAAACAAAACAAAACGCACCATGGCAGTACTTGAGATTAGAGATCTTCATGTTACACGGGAAGGTAAAGAAATTCTCAAAGGAGTTAATTTGAAAACAGGTCCAGGAGAAGTACATGCCATAATGGGACCTAACGGTTCTGGAAAAAGTACTTTGGCATACACATTACTTGCACATCCAAAATACGAAGTAACCAAAGGAGATATTTTGTTAGATGGTGAAAGTATTTTAGAGCTATCTGCAGATCAACGTGCAAAAAAAGGATTGTTCTTAGGATTTCAATACCCTACAGAAGTATCAGGAGTAGGATTCTCACATTTTCTTAGAACAGCTTACAACTCACTTAGCAAGGCACTGCAAGGAGAAAACAGAGAAGTATTCATCACAGTAAGAGAATTTCAAAAATATCTTAAAGAAAATTTGAATAAAGTGGGATTGAAAGAAGAATTTCTTTCCAGATATCTTAACGAAGGATTCTCAGGAGGAGAAAAGAAACGCGCAGAGGTGTTACAGATGGCAGTCTTAAAACCAAAGATTTCAATTTTAGATGAACCAGATTCGGGTTTAGACATAGATGCTGTTCAAGCAGTAGCTAAGGCAATAAGTCAAGTTTCAGGAAAAGATGCAACAGTAATTGTAATTACTCATTATGCAAGAATTTTAAAATTCTTAGATAAATTAGATTATGTTCATGTCTTTGCTAGAGGTCAAATCTTAAAAACAGGTGATGCATCACTGGCAGATAAATTAGAAAGCGAAGGATATGATTGGATTTTAGAACAAAAAGCCTAATTAAATTTTTATAGTTTTTGCAAAATTAGCAATCAGGAATAAGTTTTGACAATGTGTGTGTTATATGAGGTAAATGTAGAATTCAATAAAGAATTTCTCAATATTAAAGAAAACCAAATTACAATAGGAGTAAAAT
>SICY01000006.1 GCA_009697485.1 Nitrosarchaeum sp. | reverse complement strand
AAAAATTTCCGAAAAATCTGACCTTGAAAAATCATATCTAGATGAATCTGCTGGGGACGAATCTAAAACTGGTTCAATTAATTTAACCAATTTTACTACAGCGGTTAACCCCTCTGAATACCAACAAAATCCTCAAGGGAGTACTGTACAAGTGATATAGATGAGTTTAGCCCCACAAGAATTAGAAAATAATGCAAGCAAGTATGCTTCAGAGGCAATCAAGTTTGACTCTCAAGGCGCACGAGGCATGGCCATTACGCATTATCAGCGTGCAATTGATTCACTTGTAAAACTATTGCAACTTTATCCAACCAGCAAACTTAATTCTATTTACAAAGACCGATGCAATTCTTATCATAATCGAATAACTGCACTTCAAGAATCCCGTGGAGTAGAGCCTGCGGTGGATCCAAAGGCTTCCCCTAAAGAACAACAAGCTTCTGTGCAAAGACAAACTGACGAAAATGATTTTGAAGATCTTGTAATGAAAGAAAAACCCGATGTTAGTTGGAGTGAAGTAATTGGGTTAGATGATGCAAAGAATGCATTACGTGAATCAATAGTTTATCCTACCAAAAGACCTGATCTGTTTCCTTTGGGTTGGCCAAAAGGAATGCTGCTCTATGGTCCACCAGGAACTGGAAAAACTATGTTAGCAGCTGCAACTGCAAATGAAATGGATGGATATTTTATTAATGTAGATGCTGCATCCATGATGAGCAAGTGGTTAGGCGAGGCTGAAAAAAATGTTTCAAAATTATTTACTATGGCAAGAAAATATGCTGAAAAAGAAGGAAAACCTGTTATTCTTTTTGTAGATGAAGTTGATTCTCTTTTAGGATCTAGAAGTAGTGAGGTTGGAGGAGAGGTAAGAACAAAAAATCAGTTCTTGACAGAAATGGACGGTGTTAATTGTAAAGGTAAAAATTTGATGCTTTATGTTATTGGTGCTACTAACAAGCCATGGAGTCTTGATTGGCCTTTTCTTAGAAGATTCCAAAAAAGAATTTATGTTTCACTCCCAACTCAAGAAGCAAGAGAAAAATTATTTGAACAATATACTGCTCCATTAAAAAAAGACCTTAGAGTTAACATAACAGAACTTGCAAAATTATTTGATGGCTATAGTGCAAGCGATATCAAAGATGTTTGCCAAGCAGCACAAATTAAGGCAGTTCATGAAATATTTAATGCACCTGATTATCATGAGCCAGTAGCTGGTGAGGCACCAATACAACCACGTGAACTCACAACAGATGACTTTAAGACAATTATGGAAAGAAGAAAACCAAGCGTTTCACTTGAAATGATCCGTGCATATCACAAGTGGAGTGAAGAATTCAGGGCACTCTGAGAACATTTTAATTTCTCTTTGCGATCAACCTTCAAAAAACTTAAATTTATAATCAAAAGTACTTGTCGAGGGTTACAATTACTACAAAGAAATCAATCCATGCAAACAAGTTTGGAAAGCTGATTCTTGATGATGGGACTGTCCTTGACGGGATGGGATTTGGTTATTCTACAACTGTTTTTGGTGAAATCGTCTTTAATACAGGAATGGTGGGGTATACTGAGACTCTTACTGATCCATCATACAGTGGGCAAATTCTTACACTTACCTATCCTCTTGTAGGAAACTATGGTGTGCCAGATCCATCAATTAAAGATCAAGATGGAATCCCAAAGTTCTTTGAATCCAACAAAATTCAACTAAGGGGGCTAGTTGTTCATGAACTCTCTTTGACTGCCAGCCATTGGAATCTATTGATGACTCTTGATGAGTGGTTATATAATGAAAAAATCCCTGGGATTTCTGGAATAGATACAAGAGCGCTAACAAAAAAAATTCGTACTGGAGGAGTAATGATGGCTGCATTAGTAGTGTCTGACACTGAAATTAATGTAGATGAAGTAAAAAAACAACTTGCGTCTGCACCTAATTACAATTCTGAACAATTTATGGATACAGTATCTACAAAACAAGAAGTGGTGTATGGGTCTGAAGAAAAATCAGTCGTTGTAATTGACACTGGTACAAAAAATGCAATACTGAGAAATATTCGTGAACTTGGGTACAAAGTAATAAAATTACCTTGGAATACATCTTTTGAAAAAATTATGTCGTATCATCCAAAAGGCGTTGTAATTAGTAATGGTCCAGGAGATCCGCAAAAATGTTCTAGCACTATTGAAACTGCAAGACAACTAATTGAAAAAAATATTCCAACACTTGGAATTTGTTTAGGTGCACAAATAATTGGTCTTGCTGGAAACACTCAAACTTACAAATTGAAATATGGTCATCGGGGACAAAACAAACCATGTGTTAATTTAGATAATGATCAAGTTTATGTTACTAGTCAGAATCACGGTTATGGAATAACTCCTGAATCTTTGAATGCATCTGAATTTGATTTATGGTTTACAAACGCAGACGATAAAACAGTCGAAGGAATAAAACACAAAAAACAAAATTGTATTGCCGTTCAGTTTCATCCCGAAGCTGCACCAGGTCCTTATGATTGTAAATTCGTCTTTGAAGAACTCAAGCACCTTATGGAGGAAGGTAAATCTGCCTAAGAATGAGTCGATAAAAAAAATTCTTGTACTTGGTAGTGGGGCAATAAAAATCGGAGAAGCCGGCGAGAGTCGCTAAAAACGACCGTCAATTTGACTACTCCGGAAGCCAATGCCTCAAAGCAATACACGAAGATGGACTGAAAAGTATCTTAATCAATCCAAACATTGCAACAATTCAGACAGATACTAGATTTGCAAATAAAGTGTATTTGTTACCTGTGAATGTCGAGTATGTAGAATCTATTATCGAAAAGGAAAGACCTGATGGAATAATGCTGGCATATGGGGGTCAGACTGCTTTGAATTGTGGTGTTAATCTTGCACAAGCAGGCATACTTGAAAAGTATGGAGTGCATGTTTTAGGTACACAAATTCAGGGGATTCAAAGAACTGAGGACCGCCAACTCTTCAAAGACTCCATGAATCAGTGCAATGTTCCAATTCTAAAAAGTAGAACTGTTACAAATTTTACAGATGCCAAAGAAATTGCTCAAGAATTAGGATATCCTGTAATTATTCGAGTAGCGTATACACTTGGCGGTAAGGGAGGTGGAGTTGCTTACAATGAAATTGAATTACACGAAATTGTTGAACGCGGGCTAAGGGCAAGTCTTGTGGGCCAAGTTCTAATTGAGGAATACATTGGACATTGGAAGCAAATAGAATATGAAGTAATGCAAGATTATGATGGGAATAATGTAATTGTTTGTAATATGGAAAATGTTCTTTCAATGAAAGTTCACACTGGTGATAACATCGTTGTTGCACCTTCTCAAACAATTGATAATCATGAATATCATATGCTTCGCACTGCAGCTTTGCGTGCAACAAAACATGTTGGAATTGTAGGTGAATGTAACATACAATATGGATTGGATCCTGATTCTGATAGATACGTTGCAATCGAAATTAATCCTAGACTCTCACGTTCTTCTGCACTTGCAAGCAAAGCAACTGGTTATCCACTTGCATACATGTCTGCAAAAATTGGCTTGGGATATACATTACCAGAACTAGAAAACAGAATTACACAAACTACCACTGCTTGTTTTGAGCCTTCTTTGGATTATATTGTATGCAAGCATCCTCGATGGGATTTTGCAAAATTTGATCTTGTAAAACGAAAACTTGGTCCTACAATGAAATCAGTTGGTGAAGTTATGGCAGTTGGAAGAAGCTTTGAGGAATCATTACAAAAATCAATACGGATGCTTGATATTGGAAATGATGGTCTTGTTCTAAATCGTGTAACTCTGGAATCATATGATGAAGAGCAAATAGAAGAACATCTCTCTCATCCTGATGATTTAATTTTGTATTATGTGGCTGCTGCACTTAAGATGGGAATCTCAGTTGAAAAAATCTATAAACTTTCTGCAATTGATCCTTGGTTTATTGAAAAGATCAAAAATATTATCGATGTTGAATCCAAATTAAAACAAGAACAACTTACCACTTCTTTACTTTGGGAATCAAAAAAGATGGGATTTTCTGATAAGCAAATCGCTCGTGCAAAAGACAAATCTGCTGAAGAAATACGTGAAATACGTAAAAAAGCAGGGGTTTTGCCTTCTGTAAAGCAAATTGATACTTTAGCAGCTGAATGGCCAGCAGTCACCAATTACCTCTATCTGACATATGGTGGTAATCAAAACGATATTCAAATCACATCTGATGAAAAAGGGGTCATCGTACTTGGTGCAGGTCCTTATCGTATTGGCAGCAGCGTAGAATTTGATTGGGGTACTGTGAATATGGTTTGGGGTTTGCAAGAAAATGGTGAAAAAAATATTTCAGTTGTAAACTGTAATCCCGAAACTGTTTCTACTGATTATGATATTTGTAGCAGACTATACTTTGAAGAATTAACTTTGGAAAGAATTTTGGATATTGCAGAATTTGAAAATCCAAAAGGTATAGTTACTTGTGTTGGAGGCCAGACTGCAAATAATTTGACATTAGGTCTTGCAAAAAACGGTATTAACATAATGGGTACTGCTGCAGATGATGTTGATAGAGCAGAAGACCGTTCCAAATTCAGTGCTGAATTAGATAAATTACATATTCAACAGCCTCGATGGCAAGCATTTTCAAATATTACTGAGGCAAAAAGTTTTGCACAAGATGTGGGCTTTCCAGTAATTGTTAGACCTTCATACGTGTTATCTGGTGCTGCAATGAAAGTTGTATGGTCTCAAGATGAATTAAAAAAATATGTTAAAGAAGCAACAGACGTATCTCCTGATCATCCAGTTGTTATCTCAAAATTCATGCTAAATTCATTAGAAGTTGATGTTGATGGAGTTAGTAATGGAACCGATGTCATAATCGGTGCCATAGTTGAACACATTGAAAGTGCAGGTGTTCATTCTGGTGATGCTATGATGTGCATTCCACCATGGCGACTAAACAACAAAACTATTGAAACTATAACTGAATACTCTACAAAGATTGCAAAAACATTTAATGTCAAAGGACCATTTAATTTGCAATTTCTAATCCATGATGATCATGTATATGTAATTGAATTAAACATTAGAGCATCTCGTTCCATGCCTTTTGTATCAAAACTCGTTAAGACCAATCTTATCTCACTAGCAGCAAAGGCAATCTTGGGTAAGCCTCTACCTAAATTACCTGAAAACAAATGGCAAAAAATTCATAATTTTGGAATCAAGGTACCTCAATTCTCATTTATGCAACTAGAAGGGGCAGATATTAGACTAGGAGTAGAAATGCAATCTACTGGCGAAGTTGCATGCTTTGGTACAAGCTTTTACGATGCGTTAGCTAAAGGGCTTACTTCTGCAGGATATACTCTTCCAAGTACAGGTACAGCACTTGTTACAGTAGGCGGTTCTCAAAATAAAGAAAAGTTACTGCAACCAATCGCACGATTGAAAAGTCTTGGATTTAAAATACTTGCAACTGAGCATACTGCAGAATTTTTTGAAGAAAAGATTGGCGATGTTGAAGTCGTTCACAAAATTTCAGAACCTACAAGAAAACCTAACATTGCAGATTTGCTTTATGAACGAAAGATAGACTTTATCATAAATATTCCCAGTACATCAACCCTTGAAAAATATGTTGGAATGCTTGAGGATGAATATCAAATTAGAAGAAAATCCCTTGAATTGGGAATTCCTGTTCTTACAACTATTGAGCTAGCCGATTCTTTTGTAAAGACTCTGGAATGGCTCAAAGATAATCAGACAACAAAAGATCCTATTGAACCCTATGATAAAATAGAATAGTGAACATTTGTAACAAAAATGATTCTTGACTTGAATTCAACTATAACACTTGATCAATTATTGATTCATCTCCAATAATTGTTCCATCCAATGTAATTATTCTGGCAGATGATACTTGTTTGATTTTTTCTATTATTGGAGAAATTGATTTTTTATATTTTTTTTTGTGCGTTGCATAAAAATATCTGTTAAATGATGGAATAATCGTTATTTCTATATCCCCTGACTTATTTGGAAAAATATTTTGTTTTTCTGTCTTTATCAAAACCCATACTCTTTGTCCATTTAATACGGAATCTTCTTGAAAAAATACAGGATGTACATGGCCCATGATGATTTTATCTACATGGGAAAAATTTTCTGAAGGCATTGTATGCCCATGCGTAAGTAAAATATTTTCTTCCACCATCCCAATAGAACTAATCATTGAAATATTTTCTGGAACTAGTCTCTGTATGTTTGCATCATGATTTCCAGGAATTAATATTATATCACATTTTTGTTTAATTCTATTAAAAAATAATGGAACTTCATCCCATTCACTTTTTGAGATGTTTTTGATGCTAGATTTTATATCTCCTAATAAAATAAGCGAGTCTGGTTTTTCTGAATCAATAACACTTGATAATTCCTCTATTGTCTCATTGATTGATGTATTTTTTCCAATAAAGATCTCATTTGATGCAAGCGTACTTTCAAATCCAATATGAAAATCTGTAACTATGAGATTCTTTTTTCTCCCCTCTAAAACCATTATTGGTTTTGATGGAATTATTCTTGTTTTGAGCATCAAAGATATACAATAGACAATGGATTAAATTCTTATGAACAAAGATTCTGAAAGAATCGAATCTGTAGTTTCTGAAAAACGCGTTAAATTACATCTTTTTGAACCCAGTCAAAGAAAAATTTGGACTGTAGTTGGAAAAGGTAAGGAACATTGGTTAGATCCTGATGCTCAGTATTGTTCGTGTCTTGGATATTATTTTGGTAGATTAAATGGAAAAACAATTTGCTATCATTTAGAATCTACATATTTGGCTAAAAAAGAAAATAAAATAGAAACAATTAGATTTTCTGATGAAGAGTATGGTGATTTTCTTTCAGGGTTGATTTTAGATTTATAAAAATTCTATTATTAGAACTTGTTAATAACTAGAAATAATACAAAATAATTATGGATGAAAAGCAATACAATTCTCTAATTGAAAAAGTTGCAACAATGATGGAAAAAGATGGATTATCTGTTGATGAACAAAATGCCCAGAAACTACAAAAATACAAAGACCATGCAAAATCTAATTCAAATCTAAATGATGAGGACACAACAAAGTTAGTCTATGAATCATTGCTTTATTTAAAATTAAAAAATTCAGATTCTGGTGACCCTCTTCAAAAGGGTGATGAATTTGGTGCTGGATTCAGCTAGTTCTATTATAACGGAATAGTTTCAATGTCCTCTTTTGAAACACCTTTCCAAAGCCCAATCATTCCTTCTGGTTTTACTTCTTCAACTTTGGTTATGTGCTGAATTTTTATGTGATCTGGGGTAGGTGGCATCCAAAGCATTGCCATGTAATCTCCAACATTTCCAACTTTGCTTGGTAATGCCATGACGATTTTCTCCTTTGAGAATCCTTTTGAGACTAGGATGCTTACTGCTTTTTCTTGTAGATCCATTCTTCCATGCGTGAATAGGTAGACATTTTTTTGACTGTCAATTTTTACCATGATTTGCTTTGCTATCTTAAACTAAATCAATCTTTCCTGATCTAATCTCTCCAAAAAGGGTTAAATTAGAATAAACAAAATTTTGATCTGTGAAAATATTCACTGTAGGAAGCAAATCCTTTGTTACAAGCTTCCAATTAGCAGGAGTGCATGGAATAATCTCAGATACACCTAAAAAAACACTAGATGAAATTAAGAAACTAACTGATGATTCTGACGTTGGATTAATTTTGGTAAGTGATGATATGACTGAATCTATTAGTGATGAACTAACTGCACTTCGAGCAGCAAAATCCACTCTGGTTTTTGCATTACCTTCAGTGGGAAGTGAAAAATCTGAGGTTGATTATCGATTAATGCTCAAAAAGATCCTTGGTGTATAATTTAATCTACTTATATTCAATCTTCTAAAGTTTTGATATGAAGACGGCATATGTCAAAGAACCATCTGTTATCTCAATTAGAGAAACAGAAAATCCGATATTAAGTTCTGGAGATATTTTGGTACAAATGCATGCATGTGGTATATGTGGGTCTGACTTGGAAAAAGTATTTGGAGAATATGGACAACCTTCGATGCGATTAGGTCATGAACCTGCCGGCGTAATTATTGATATTAGCTCTGGTGTAACTGCATTTAAAAAAGGTGACAGGGTATTTACTCATCATCATGTTCCATGTTATTCTTGTCACTTGTGTAAACATGGCAATGAAACAATGTGTCCAAAATATTCTGAAACAAATCTTTTGCCATGTGGTCTATCTGAAGAATATGTTGTACCAAAATGGAATGTAGAACATGGAGGAGTGCTTAAGATTCCTGATTCTATGAGTTTTGAAGAAGCTGCAATGATTGAACCCTTGGCATGTTGTGTTAGAGCATGGACAAAATACTCTTACCAAGAAGGAGACTCGGTTGCAATTTTTGGCGTTGGTCCTACTGGAATGATGCATGTAATGCTTGCGCAATCTAAAAAATTCTCAAAGATTTTCTGTTTTGATGTGAATGATTTCAGATTAGGATTTGCAAAAAAATTTCACATTACAGATTCTATTAATTCTCTAGATGAGAACAAAAAACAAAGAATTTTGGATCATACTGAAGGAAAAGGGGTGGATGTGGCAATAGTTGCTACAAGTAGTCTCAAAGCATTAGAAGATGCAATTGATATGGTACGAAAAGGTGGGGCTGTTATGATGTTTGGTGTTCCTTCAAAGGATGCAAAAATTGTTTTGAATATGAGTAAAATATATTCTAAAGAAATCACATTAGTGACAAGTTATGCTGCATCTGATAATGATACCAAAGAAGCTCTCAGGTTGATTGAATTATCTCAAATAGATGTTAAACAATTAGTGACTCATACATATCCTATTCAAAACTCTCAAAAAGCATTTGATCATGCTAGAAGTGGTGATAATGCAATGAAAATAATTATTACAAAATAAGAAAGGCTTAAGAAAGGTATTCTTATTCTTTCAAAATCGAAGAGATATGGACTGGGGATTAAAAAATAGACTTTCACAAATTATCAAACCACAAAATAACCGCGCGTTAATGTTGGCAGTTGATCATGGATATTTTTTAGGTCCTACTGAAAAATTAGAAAATCCAAAAAAAGTAATTGCACCGTTATTGAAATATTGTGATTCTTTGATGCTTACACGAGGTGTGCAAAGAACATCAGTTCCAACTTTTACTAACGTACCTATGGTTTTACGAGTATCTGGTGGTTCAAGTATTATTGGTGAAGATTTATCACGAGAAGAAATCACTGTTAGTATTAAAGATGCAATTAGACTAAATGCCAGTGCACTTGCAATGTCTATTTTTGTCGGCTCCAAATATGAACATCAAACTATTGTAAATCTTGGAAAATTAGTTAATGAGGCAGAAGAATATGGAATTCCAGTGCTTGCAGTAACTGCAGTTGGTAAAGAACTTGGAAAAGATGCTCGATATCTTTCATTAGCATGCCGAATAGCTGCTGAACAAGGTGCTCATATTGTTAAGACATATTATTGTGATAATTTTGATAAAGTCGTTCAATCTTGCCCTGTACCAATAATTGTTGCAGGTGGAAAAAAGATTCCAGAGCTAGATGCATTACAATTAACATACAATTCAATCAAAGGTGGTGCAGTAGGTGTTGATATGGGTCGAAATATCTGGCAATCTGAAAACCCAGTAGCAATGATCAGGGCTGTTAGATCTATTGTTCATGGAAATGCAACTGTCGATCAGGCATTCAAATTATATCAAACACTATGTAATGAAAAGCCACAACAAACTAAACCCCAACACAAACCAAACTCACCTACTCAAACTAAACCCCAACAAACCATACCTCAAACTAAACCCCAACACAAACCAAACTCACCTACTCAAACTAAACCCCAACACAAACCAAACTCACCTACTCAAACTAAACCACAACACGCTAAACCACAACACAAACCAGTAGTACATAAAAAATAGCTTTTAGTTTTTTATTTGAGATAGATGTATGTGTACAATTTTCCATGTTGGCTGTTTAACTAACACAAAAGTTGCCCTACCTTCAATTGAAATATGTTCACCTGTGTATGCTTTGTTGTCTACCAACATTCCTTTCTGATTTAATTCCAAAGCTACAACAGCTGCATTTCCAAATACACTTATTTTTGGATTTTTAATTTGATAGCTATAATCAGAAATGCTTATGAACTTTAATTCCTCTAATTCTACTGTAGTTTGAAAATCTTTTAGATCATATGGTGGTAAATCACTAAAACTTGAAAATCTAGAATCATTGAAATGAATGTCTCTAAGTGATGAAAAATCCTTTGTCTTTCCTGATTCAAATAGTGCTTCAATTATTCTAATAATTTCTTCATTTTCAGACAAAATCGTTATTTCAAATATGAAAAATTATCAGTTTAAGTCTTCTGGACTAGACACGTCAAAAAACACTAGTAATTTTCTGAGAATCTTTATTAATTATCAATTGTATGTTACATTTGAATTTCAATGAGCACAACTATAACTGGTAAATTGGGTGTCTTATTACTAGTTGATCTAGTACTGTAAAAAGTGCTCTCTGAGTTTTAACACATTAAAATTATGGAGATTGATTTGATTGAATAAAATGGAAACTATGACAGGTGCCAGAGCATTGATGGTTGCTATGGAAAAAGAAGGTGTCAAAGAAGTATTTGGCTTACCCGGAGGTGCAAACCTTCCAATGTATGATGAATTTGCCAGATGTAATATTCGACACATCTTGGTTAGACATGAGCAATCTGCAGCACATATGGCAGATGGATTTGGACGAGTCAGCAGAAAACCCGGTGTATGTTTTGCCACATCTGGACCTGGTGCTACTAACATTCTAACTGGAATTGCTACTGCACAAGCTGACTCTTCTCCTATGATTGCAGTTACTGGTCAAGTTCCAGTAGCGATGATTGGAAAAGATGCATTTCAGGAAAGTGATATTATTGGAATGGCCAATCCTGCTGTAAAGTATGCATTTCAACCTAGATCTCCTGATGAAATTCCCATGGTAGTTAGAAAAGGATTCTACATTGCAGAAACCGGTCGCCCTGGACCTGTTCTTATTGACATTCCAAAAGATGTCCAACAAAAAGAAGCATCTATGATTTTTCCAGATGAATTTAAAATTCGCGGTTATCATCCATGGACTACTCCTGACATTGCAAATGTTGAAAGAGCAATTGAGATGTTACTTGGTGCAGAAAGACCAATTATCTTAGCTGGTGGTGGAACAATCATCTCATCTGCATTTGCAGAACTTCAATCCATAGCTGAATTACTTATGATTCCAGTAGTTACTACTTTCAAAGGAAAAGGCGCGTTTCCAGAGAATCATCCATTATCATTGGGACCAATTGGAATGCATGGTCATGCAGAGGCAAACAAAATGATGACTGAAGCTGATTGTGTATTGGCAATAGGTACAAGATTTTCTGATAGATCTGTTGGAACCTTTGAAGCATTTGAAAAGAGACTAAAAATTATTCATATGGATGTAGATCCAGCTGAAATTGGTAAAAATCAAACTACCTCAGTTGCAGTAGTTGGCGATGTACGTGCATCACTTAGAATTATGGTAAAGATGCTTATGCAAAAAGCAGTCAAAAGAACTGAAGAAAATACTTGGATTAAACATGTAAAAGAAACTAAAGAGTATTGGAAAGAAAATTTGAAACTACATCCAGGTGAAATGGGTGCCGCAAAAATTTTGAGAAAGCTCAGAGAAGTATTGCCTCACAAATCTATTGTAACTACTGAAGTAGGCCAACATCAAATGTGGGCATCCCTCTTTTATGATGTAATACAACCTGGTACTTTCTTTAGTTCTACTGGACTTGGAACTATGGGATGGGGATTCCCTGCGGCAATTGGTGCCAAAGTAGCAAGACCTGATGTTCCTGTAGTGGACATTGCAGGAGATGGTAGTTTTAGCATGACAGAAAACTCTCTTGCAACTGCAGTGTTAGAAGATATTCCGGTGATTGTATTTCTCTTAAATAATTTTTCATTAGGAATGGTTGCACAATGGCAACGAACTTTCTATAATAGAAGAATGATAGGAGTTGATCAAGGAAAATGCCCCGATTATGTCAAACTAGCCGAATCATATGGAGCTCAAGGAATACGTGCACAGTCAATGGATGAACTTGATAAGGCAATCAAAACTGCATTGAAAAGTGACGTTGCAACAGTAATTGATATTCCAATTGATCCTGAAGAAGATGTATTGCCATTTGTAGCACCAGGAACTTCTCTTGCGGATATGATTTTACCTTCATAGTGATTATCATGTGGGCTATTCTTACTCTTTTAGTTGAAAATAAACCCGGAATATTGTTTAAGGTTACCCATCTTTTCAGATCCAGAAATTTCAATATTGACAGCATTTCTGTGGGCGTAACTGACAATCCCGAATACTCAAGGATGACTATTACCACATATGGTGATGAAAAACAAGTTGAACAAATAGTAAAGCAACTTGATAAAATGATTGATACCATAGAAGTAAAGCACTTGGATGAACACAAAACGGTATATCGGGAACTAAGTATTTTTAAGATTAAACTAAGTAACGCTAATGATAGTATGGAAGTAAACAAATTAGCAAATGCATATGGTGGAAAAATACATGATGTACGAAAGGATTCGATAATGGTAGAGTTGACTGCCACTCCTGATCAAATTAGAGCATTTGAGGAATTGGCAAAACCATTTGGAATAATCGAAGTTGCTAGAACCGGCGTTGCGGCTTTGCAAAGGAGTGGAGCATGAGAATTAGAATTTTTGATACAACATTAAGGGATGGCGAGCAAACACCTGGCATTTCATTATCTCCAGATCAAAAACTTGCCATTGCAAAAAAACTTGACATCCTTGGTGTTGATGCAATTGAAGCCGGATTTCCAGTAATCTCTGAAGGTGAATTCAAAGCTGTAAAGATGATTGCAAGTGAAGGTTTGTCTTCTGATATATGTGGTTTGACTAGAACTAATAAAAAAGACATTGATGTTGCAGTTGATGCAGGATTAAACTACATTCACACCTTCATCGCAACTTCTGATATTCATTTAGAGTATAAACTCAAAATGACACGAGAACAAGCACTTGAAAAAGCAATAGAGGCAGTAGAATATGGTAAATCTCGAGGATTACAAGTGGAGTTTTCTGCAGAAGATGCAACAAGAACTGACAGAAATTTTCTTAAACATGTATTTAATGAAGTTGCAAAAGCAGGTGCTGACAGAATCGATATCCCTGACACTGTTGGTTATGCAACTCCGGAATACATGGCAGAAATCACTAAAGATGCAATTGAAGCTACAAAACTTCCAATTAGTGTTCATTGTCATAATGACTTTGGGTTGGCTGTGGCCAATGCATTATCTGGAATAAGAGCAGGTGCTCAATGTGCCCATGTCACAATTAATGGAATTGGTGAAAGAGCAGGCAATGCATCATTGGAAGAATTTGTTATGGCTTTAAAGTGCTTACCTTATGATCAAAAATATGAAACTGGAATTAAATCTGAATTACTCTATGAGACATCTAGATTTATCTCAAAAACTGTAGGTGTTCAAGTTCAACCAAACAAGGCAATTGTTGGCGATAATGCATTTGGTCACGAGTCTGGAATACATACACATGGCATATTGAATAATCCATTAACCTATGAGCCAATAAGTCCTGAATTAGTTGGAAGGAAGAGATGGCTTCAAGTTGGAAAACATGCAGGAATTCACGGTATGAATGCAATGCTTGCTGAATATGGTATACGCCCAACAGATGATCAATCAAAACAAATTCTTGATAAAATAAAAATTATTGGTGACCAAGGAAAACAAGTTACAGATGTTGAGCTTCTTTCCATTGCAAGTAATATTTTGGGAGAAAAAGGAATCAAACGAATTGTCCAATTGACTGGATTTTCCGTATCTACTGGAATTGGAACAATGCCTTATGCATTTGTTAAATTGAATATTGATGGCAAGGACTTTATCGGAACTGATTATGGTGTTGGTCCAGTTGACGCTGCATTAAATGCCATTCAAAAAATCACAGGACAAATATCTGAACTTAGAATCAAAGATTATGGCTTGGCATCAATATCTGGCGGTTCTACTGCATTATGTGAAGTAACAATCAGAGTTGAAGATGCGCAAGGAAACAGTGTCTCTGCAAAATCTATAGGCGAAGACATTGTTACTACCAGTGTTCAAGCAGTAATTGATGGCATTAACAGAATAATGCTTAAAAAAATGTTTAATGAAAAACAAATTGGGCACTAAATTCTCTTATGATAACGCCTTTTCGTCTATGTCCCGTTTCTGATTTTTACTAGTTTGTTTATTTTGTAGACATTACGATTCCGTCTCCTTTTTCCCCTGTTCTGGCTGTATCTTGAATTATTTTGACTATTTCATCTCCTGTATTATCTGGACACAGAATCTCCAGCTTTGATTTTGGAATAAAATCACTAGTTTTATTTCTCAAACTTTTATGTGCTTTATGCACTCCTGTTATCTGTACTTGATATACTGAAAAAGTTGGAATTCCATTTTTTGCTAATATTGCTTGAATATCTTGTAACATTGAGATCCTAATTATTGCCTCTATTTTCAACATCTTTTACCGCTTTTTGTCCACAAAACATAAACCTTCCTGACTTTACACTATATTTTTTAAGCAATCATTTAAAATTCCCATTTACACTATTTTTGATTATGTATAAAATCTCATTAATTACTGGTGATGGAATCGGACCTGAACTCTCTAATTCTGCGATATCTGTCTTGAATACAATTAATGATAAATTAGATTTGAAATTTGATGTTACAAAATCACATGCAGGAGATTCTTCATTAAAAGAAACTGGAAAAGCACTTCCTGATGAAACTATATCTACAATTAAAAAATCTGATGCTTGTTTAAAGGCGCCAGTTGGTGAGAGCGCAGCTGATGTAATTGTTGTATTAAGACGCATTCTTGATCTTTATGCCAATATTCGCCCCGCAAAATCATACCCTCACATGCCTGCATTAAGGGATGATATTGACATGGTAATTGTTAGAGAGAATACTGAGGATCTTTACACTGGTAAAGAATTTAGCTTGGGAGACTCGGCTGTTGCATTGAGAATAATCTCAGAGTATGCTTCAAAAAGAATTGCAAAATATGCATTTGAAACCGCAAAGCAGCGTAACTCTATGAAAAAAGTCACATGCGTTCATAAATCAAATGTAATGCGACTCACTGATGGATTATTTGCGAAATCTTGTAGTGAAGTAGCAAAAAACTATCCTGATATTTTATTTGAACAAATGTATGTCGATGCATGTGCTATGAATCTAATTCGTCAACCAGAACAATTTGATGTCATAGTGACTACCAATTTGTTTGGTGATATTTTATCTGATGAGTCCTCTCAAGTTGTAGGAGGATTGGGTATGGCGCCAGCTGCTAATATTGGTGATAATTTTGCATTGTTTGAACCGGTTCATGGTGCTGCATTTGATATTGCAGGAAAAAACATTGCAAATCCTTCATCCTTTCTCTTATCTATTAAAATGATGCTTGATTGGCTTGGGGCAAAACATAATGATTCAAAATGTATTGCAGTTGGTAAAAAACTAGAATCTGTTATTTTTGATTTGGTAAAAAGCGGTGTCAAAACTAAAGATATTGGCGGAGACAAATCTACATCTGAATTTACACAAGAAATTATCAATAGACTCAAAAATTAAGAAATTCTTTCAAGGTATTTGTGAATTCTTTTTTGTATTTTTACCATCAACAAAAATGGCTGATAGTTTACATCCACATAAAAAATTCACAATTTTTATAAATTGTACATTCTAGAGTCTAATCATGGTTGTTTGTAGTATTTGTAAAATAAATCAGAGCACATTAAAAATTACAGATGGTAATCCAAAATACAAGGGAAAGCCAATTTGTAAGGAATGCCACGAGTATAGAAAACTCTTAAAAGAAACCAAGTAAATTATTTGGTCTCTTTACTTTTATTTTTATTTACCCACTCTTCATACATTTTGATTAGATCATCTACATCATTTCCATTTTCAGAATAAGTGACTATTACACCAAATGTCCCTTTTGTGTCATGGCCTCTTGCAAAATAACCCCAAAAAGAATCTGGTAATTTCTGAAAGTTATTGGAATCATGTGAAACTCCAATTAGATTATTTCCTATCACTTCTACTACTTTTTTTGCATCTGTTTGTTCTATCATGTAATGTTGCTATTTCCTTTGCAATAAAAATCTGAATTGATTTATGGACTTAATCTATCTGGATCTCTTGGATAAAGTACAACTTCTCTTACATTGTCTATTCCAATAAGCGTAGTCATTAGTCTGTCTAATCCCATTCCCCAACCAGAGTGAGGTGGCATTCCCCAATCAAATGTCTTAAGATGATCTGCAAATTGAGTTGGATCCAAACCCTGTTCCTGGAGTCTGGTTTTTAACATCTCTGAGTTATGTAGCCTAGTTCCTCCAGATGACAATTCTAGATATCCAAATTGAAGATCAAATGAGCGTGATAATTTGGGGTCTTCGTCTTTTTCTCTTATGTAAAATGGTTTTAATTTCATTGGCCAGTCTGTGAGGAAATAAAATCCTGGATGATTCTTTCCAATTATTCTTAAATGTGAATCAAGCAAATCATCTCCAAATTCTACTTTCTCCCCCACTTTTTTTAGCTCATCAATTGCTTGCGTGTACGTTATCCTTTCAAAAGGAGATGTTGGAATTTCAATTGTATGGCCTATGTTTTCTTGTTCTTTTTTACATTTCTCTGATGTAATTTTGTACACTTCCATTACTAGTGATTCTAAAATATTCATTACATCATTATAGTCCATAAATGCGGCTTCGATATCTACACTTGTAAATTCACTAAGATGACGACCTGTATGTGAATTCTCTGCTCTGTAGAAATTCGAAATTTCATAAACTCTCTCAAGTCCTATTGTCATTTGCTCTTTGTATAACTGTGGGCTTTGAGCAAGATATGCAGTTTTGCCAAAATAATCCAATGAAAATAGATTTGCTCCTCCCTCACTTGCACTACCAATTATTTTTGGTGTTGTAATTTCAATAAATTTTTTTGATGCTAATGTTTTACGTAATATCTCTAACACATGGTGTCGTAATTTGAAAATTGATGCAGTTTTCTGGTTTCGCATATCTAATGCACGATGATTTAATCTTGTATCGATGTTGCTTTCTACTCTTCCAATCGGATCAACTGGTAATGGGTGTACTGCCTTTGCTAATACCTCTATTTCATCTGCTTTTATCTCAAAATCAAAATCTCGTGCCTTTGTTTCTTGTACAATTCCTCTTACGCTAATTACGCTTTGACGGTTTAACTCTTCTAGATTGTCATTTAATTCCCCTTTTACTATTATCTGAGAAATTCCTGAAGCGTCACGTAATGTGATAAATGTCATCTTTCCTAATTTTCTGAGATCTTCAATCCATCCGCCTAATACCACCTCTTTTCCAATAATGTCTGCGTTTAATTCTGAAATATTGTGAGTTTTAACAAATCCCAATTCATTTTCACGCTCTTTTCTCCTCACATTCTATCTCAATGTCAAGGTTTCGGGCATTTTTTACAATCTGAATGACCTTGTTTGTATCAATTGGGAATCTTGGTGTCCATTTTCCAGATACAACTGCCTTTGTTTTTTGTACCCCACCTGGCGCCCAAACTAAATTAATTGACAAAATTTTTGTTGGAAAGAATAAATCTTCTATGAATTTCTTGTCATTTTCATCAGCTTCTACTAGCCATATTTTACCTTGAAATTGATCTTGAAGTAATCTGTATAGTACACTACTCTGCCTAACTATCATGATGTCATTTTTAGCTAAAGACAACACAAAGTTTCCATTAAATTCTTTACATGAATAAAGTGTAAATTTGTCAATTATGTTATTTGATTTGGCCAGTTGTGCTAGTTTGATTGATGCATCGACGTCTGCTTTTGTAATGCTTCCTGACTCTATCTTACTCTCACATTTTGGGCAAAGTACCACATTTTTTGCATCAAAGTTACATATTGGGAGTTTCATTTGAATCGATTTTTTACATTCTGTCAAGTTGTTTATATCCCTTAGTGCAAAACAGAAATTCTAGTTTGGATCTACTACA
>SICY01000054.1 GCA_009697485.1 Nitrosarchaeum sp. | reverse complement strand
CCTTAACTGAAGATCAAAGACAGCAATACACAGTAGTTAGTCAAGCACTCAAAGTAATTCTAAATGCCAGCTATGGAGTAATGGGTGCAGAGATTTTTCCGTTATATTTTCTTCCTGCAGCAGAAGCAACAACTGCCATTGGTAGATACACAATCTTAGAAACTATCAAAAAATGTGAGGCAATAGGAATTGAAGTTCTTTATGGCGATACAGATTCATTATTTATCAAAAAACCTACAGAGGAACAAATCCGCATAGTAATAGAGCAGGCAAAAAAAGATCACGGAGTAGATTTAGAAATTGACAAGGTGTACAGATATTGCGTATTAAGTAACAGAAAGAAAAATTATCTCGGAGTAACTAAAGCAGGGACAGTAGACGTAAAAGGTTTGACTGGAAAAAAATCACATACACCACCATTTATCAGAAAATTATTTTATGAGTTAATTGATGTATTATCCAAAGTTCAAACAGTTACCGATTTCGAGCAAGCAAAAAAAGAGATCACAAGTAAAATTGCAACATGTGCAAAAAAAGTAGAAGCAAAAGAGATACCGCTGCAAGACTTGACATTTAATGTGATGATTAGTAAAGCACCGTCAGAATATGTCAAAACAGTTCCACAGCACATACGAGCTGCAAGATTACTAGAGTCGATCAGAGAGGTAAAAAAAGGAGATAAAATATCATATGTTAAAATTTTGAACAAACCAGGAGTAAAACCAGTAGAGATGGCAAAAAAAGAAGAGATAGATTCAAAAAAATACATGGAATTTATGGAAGCCACATTAGATCAAATTACATCATCAATGGACTTGGATTTTCAGACCATGTTAGGTAAACCAAAACAAGCTGGATTAGACGAGTTTTTTTGGAATTAGTGATTTATTGTGGAAATTGACGGAACTTTACTTACCATACTTGGGATAACTGCAGGAGTTTTAATTTTATCAGGATGGGTAGAACAAATTATCAAAGGATACAAGACAAAGAGCCTCAAAGATGTTTCAAAATATCTAATGGTTTTCATCTCTGGAGGATCCATCTTATGGTTAATTTATGGAATTATAGTTGAGGACGTCTTCATTATAGGCACAAATATTGCAGCGATTTTTCTTATGATGATAGTTTTATTCATGAAAAAAAGATATGAAAAAATATCAAAAATAAATCAGTAAAATATTCAATCAAGGGTTAAATACAATGTTGAAATTTTCAAAGAAAGAATGTTCATAATTAATTGTAAAAACTATGAAGAGATTGCAGGAGATAAAATAATAGAATTTGTAAATATAGCAGAAAAGATTTCAAAAAAATATAAAATAAAAATTGCTGTTGCACCACCACAACACTTGATTGGTCTAGTATCAAATAGCTCAATTCTAATTTTAGCACAGCATGTGGATAATTCAAAAATTGGTAGTACGACAGGATTTATCATTCCAGAGTTATTGAAAAAATCCAAAGTCAGTGGTTCTTTGATTAATCATAGTGAACATAGAATTTCGGAAAAAGAAATTATGGAACTTGTTATAAGATTAAGAGAATTAAAGATGATTTCAGTTGTTTGTGTCAAGGATGTGGCAGAAGTAAAAAAATATACAAAATTAAATCCAGATTATATTGCAATAGAGCCACCAGAACTTATTGGATCTGGAAAAGCAGTTTCAAAAGAAAGACCAGAACTTATTACAAAAGCTGCAGATGCGGTAAATAGTGCAAACAACAAAACAAAATTACTTTGTGGTGCAGGAATTGTTTCAGGATACGATGTCACAAAAGCATTAGAATTAGGTTCTAAAGGAATTTTGGTTGCAAGCGGAATAATTAAAGCAAAAAACTGGACAAAAGTAATTGAAGAGTTTTCAAAGGCAATGCTTTAAAAACCCCTGATTTTGATTTGATAATCTAGATAAAAAATGAAACAAGTTTACTTTTATGATGAAGGAGACGGAAAAAACAAGAAACTCCTAGGAGGAAAAGGTGCTGGACTTTGTGAGATGACCAGACTCAAATTGCCTGTTCCACCGGGATTTACAATTACTACTGAAGTTTGCAAAATGTATTATGCCAATAATAAAAAACTGCCAAAAACACTAATTTCAGAAGTAAAAAAGAATATTGCAAAAATTGAAAAAAGAACTGGAAAGAAATGGAATTCTAAAGAAAACCCACTACTTGTATCTGTAAGATCAGGGGCTGCAATATCCATGCCTGGAATGATGGATACTATTTTGAATTTGGGATTAAATGATGAGACAGTAGAAGGCCTTGCAAAGAAAAGCAACAACCCAAGATTTGCATGGGATTCATACAGACGATTTGTTCAGCTATTTGGCAAAGTAGTATTTGGAGTTGAGGATAAGAAATTTGATCAAGTGTTAGAAAATGCAAAGCTAAACCAAGCCGTACAAGCAGATAGTGCATTAAATGAAGAATCTCTAAAAACAGTTGTTTCAGAATACAAAAATATTTGTGAAAAACACACGGGTGTAAAATTTCCTTCTGATCCATCTGAGCAACTAGAGTTAGCAATCAAAGCAGTGTTTGGGAGTTGGATGGGAGAAAGAGCAATAGTATACAGGGAGAAAAATAGCATTACAAAAGACATTGCAGACGGTACTGCAGTAAATGTAGTTTCAATGGCATTTGGAAACATGGGAAATGACAGTGCCACAGGAGTAGTATTTACAAGAAACCCAGGAGATGGAACAAGGCACATTTTTGGAGAATATCTAGTCAATGCACAAGGAGAAGACGTAGTAGCAGGAGTAAGAACAGGAAAACCAGTAGATGAGATGAAAATAGAATTACCAAAATCATATGAACAATTAGCACAAACGTGTGAAAGACTAGAAAAACACTACAAAGAACCTCAAGATATAGAATTTACAATTGAGCAAGGAAAATTCTACTTGCTACAAACAAGAAATGCAAAGATGAATGCAGTTGCAATGGTAAAGACATCAGTAGACATGGTTAGGGAAAAATTAATTGATAAAAATAGAGCACTGACAAGACTGCATGCAGAACAACTAGAACAATTACTACACAGAACAATGGATTCAGAAGCTATCAAAAATTATACTCTACTAGTAAAAGGAATTGCAGCATCGCCTGGTGCAGCAAGTGGCATAGCAGTACTGGATGTAAAAAGAGCAACTGCCATGGGAGAAAATGGAGTCAAAGTTATTTTGATTAGAGAAGAAACAAAGCCAGAGGATGTCCCTGCATTCTTCGAGTCAGTTGGAATTCTTACCAGTAGGGGCGGAAAAACATCACATGCAGCAGTTGTTGCAAGAGGTATGGGTAAACCATGCATTGTTGGTTGTTCAAATTTGAGAATTGATTACGATAACAAACAATGCAGTGTTGATGGAAAAATAGTGCATGAGGGAGATGCAATTACAATTGACGGTAGTACTGGTTCAGTATATCTTGGAGAGATTCCAACGACAGAGCCAAAAATCACAGAGGATTTCAAAACTATTCTAGAATGGGCGCAAAAAGCCAAGCAAATAGGAATTAGAGCAAATGCAGATACCCCAGAAGGAGCAAGACTGGCAAGAGAATTTGGAGGACAAGGAATCGGTCTTTGTAGAACAGAAAGAATGTTCAATGGAAGCGACAGAATAGGATTGTTTGTAGAAATGATCATGGCAGAAAACATTGAAGAGCGAAAAAAAGTGCTAGCCAAACTAGAAGAATTACAAAAAAGTGATTTTATTGAGATTCTAAAAGCAATGGAAGGATATGCAGTAACTATCAGACTATTGGATCCACCATTGCATGAATTCTTGCCAAATCCTGAAGAATTAACTAATAAAATTCACAAGTTGGAAATGAAAAATGACAATGAAGAATTGGAAAAAGCAAAAATTGTTTTAAAAAGAGCACGAGAACTAGCAGAAATTAATCCAATGATGGGACACAGAGGAGTCAGAGTAGGAATTACTTATCCAGAAATTTATGAAATGCAAATCAGAGCAGTATTTGAAGCAGCAGCTGAATTGGCTAAAAATAAAGTGAATGCACATCCACAGATTATGATTCCACAAATTAGCAGCATTGCGGAACTGAACTATATTAAAAAAATCTATGATTCTATCAAAAAAGAGACAGAGCTAAAACACAACATGAAATTAAAAATTAACTTTGGAACAATGATCGAAGTGGTACGGGCAGCGTTAACTGCAAATGAGCTTGCAGATACTGCTGAATTCTTTAGCTTTGGCACAAATGATCTCACACAAGGAACATTTAGTTTTAGTCGTGAAGATGTAGAAGGGAAATTCCTTCCAGAATACATGGACAAAGAAATTCTTGAGAAAAATCCATTCCAATCAATTGATGTAAACGGAGTTGGAAGCCTAATGAAGATTGGAATTGCAGCTGGACGAGGTGTAAAGCCAAATATGGAAATTGGAATTTGTGGAGAACATGGAGGAGATCCAGACTCAATTAAATTTTGCCATAATGCAAACCTAAGTTATGTCAGTGCATCACCACATAGAATACCAATTGCAATAATAGCAGCAGCACAGGCGGCAATTGAGCAGCTAAAGAAAGCTACAAAAAGAAAGTCTACAACTAAAAAAGTAGCTCCAAAAAGAAGAGTGGCAAAAAAAGATACAAGAAAACCAGTAAAAAAATCTGCAAGAAAGAGCAAATCTAAAAGAAGATAACCAAACAAAGCACATTTTAAAACTAGTTCAACATATAACAATACGAATTGCTACCAAGAATTGATTCCATCAAACAAATGAGACTAAAAATAGGCATTACGCAAAAAACACTTGCCACTATGACAGGAGTAAGTACTTCGATGATCAACCAAGTAGAGTCAGGTAGAAGTCAACCAAGTTATGAAACAGCTAAAAGAATTTTTGATAGCCTGGCAAATCTTGAGGGAAAATCATCATCTCACAAAGCAGGGGATTTTTGTAGCAAAGATGTGGTAAAACTAAAGCCAAGCAACACACTACATGATGCAATAAAAAAAATGCATGAATTATCAATTAGTCAAATTCCTATTTTTAATGGACATGAACTTGTAGGAGTAATATCAGAAGACGGAATTGTCAGGCATTTGGCAGACATGGGAGAATCTGAATTAAAAAATGCAAAATTGGCAGACACCATGGAGCCTGTGCCACCAATTGTGGATTATGACACACCGGCAAATGTCCTTGTTCCATTAATTAGATATTCAAAATGCATACTTGTATCAAAAAAATCAAAGATCATAGGCATAATCACTGCGTCAGATACTCTAAAAATGATGGAATAGTAATTTAGGAAACAGAGAAGTTATTTTGGATGTGAGCAAAGCTCGGCAAGAACTCCATGGAGTGATTTTGGGTGAATGAATGTAACTTTGGTACCAGCAGAACCAGGTCTAATTTTTCCTAGAAACTGAATTCCACACCCTTCCATTCTTGAAACCTCATCTTCAATATTATTAGTTTCCAGAGCCATGTGATGAAGGCCTGGTCCTTTTTTATCAAGGAATTTTTTAATTGGACTAGCATCATTTGTTGGCTGCATCAATTCAATTCTTCCATTTTCAAGATGAATGATTGCAATTTTAACACCTTCTGATTCAACTGTTTCAAATTCAACATTATGGACACCCAATGCTTCTTGGTAAACTTTGGCAGATTCCTCTACATCAATTACTGCGATTGCAATATGATCAATTTTCATCTAAAAGCCCTCTTTTGTTTAGATTGTTTATGGGTTTTATTTAGTATGTAGATTGAGTTTTGTCCATCATGGGAAACACCACATATACCGTAATCAAGACGATTGATGACATTGATTCTGCTCATACTGGCATGATCACAGAACAATGTAAAAAAGTTCTCTCCTCATTCCAGAAAGAAGAGATCATTTGAGTTGGTGTTATCTTTACCATTTCCTTGAATACTGGATTTTCTCTTTCCCAGTCTGCCATGGTTGGACTAAATGAATAATAAAACTGGTTAAAACCACTCATAAACGATTTTCCTGAGGCTGTTTGTAGTAGAGAATTATCTCTTAACTCTCGTAATTGTTGCACTTGTGGTGCTAACTCAGAACCATATGTTGCAGTAGCAATTAGACAACCACCACCTTGAGAGTTAGGGGAATAGCTGTCAATTGCTTTTTGGTGCACATTTATCAAAACACTACCAAAAAGTACATTGATTGTTTTTATCTCAAGCAGTGTCTC
>SICY01000053.1 GCA_009697485.1 Nitrosarchaeum sp. | reverse complement strand
AGTCATTTTTGTTTTAATTTTTAACAGTGATTCTATTTCCGAATTTAAATTTTGATCCGCAGAGTCATGTTCTTTACAAAACTTACATTTCTGATCAAGTGTGATGGGGTTTGATTCTATTAATGGATAAGTCATACATGCAAGAGGTCTATTATTGTATATTTTACAAGGAAATCCTCCATGTGGTGATCTAGCTGAGGTTTCTGTATCTAGAAAAGGACATGTGTTTCCATTTTGTTCTATTCCCATTAATTGATATGCTAATATTTTTGTCGGACTAGAATCCTTTTTTTCAGATACTCCGATTCTCGGCAAAATTGTTATTTCTAATCTGTTTAATTTTGCAAGTTGTTCTATCCTTTCTTTTTCTTCAGGTAGTATGAGAACCCCAATTTTTCCAAATTTTTTGGCTGGATAATATTCTCTTTCAATGCAGCACTGAGAACAATCTTGTATACATCTAAATTCCACATATTATTTTTATCCACTACAAATAAAACTCATTGGAAATATCACATTTTATAAAAATCATGATCTTTTTATTTTAATAATCCCCACAGTTATATGCTCATAACTGTATTGTATGCTATATGGGTAAGCGTCAAGTCAAAAATGAAAGCGATTTAAAAGAAATGCGTTTGCCAGAGGAGGGTGAGCTTTTTGGCAGAGTCCTAAAAATGCTTGGAGGAGAAAACGTCATGGTAAAATGTACTGATGGTCTTACTAGAAGAGGTAGAATTAGGGGAAAATTAAAGCGTAGAGTATGGATACGTGATAACGATATAGTCATAATCGCACCTTGGGATTTTAAAAAGGATGAACGAGGTGATATTGTTTGGAGATTCACATTACCTCAAATGGAATGGTTAAAAGACAATAATCATATTCCAAAAGACTTCTAAACTTCCTTTGACTGATTCTGTAAATCTGGATTTGGGTTGCGCATGATTATCATGTGTTCGATCTATTTTGATAACTTATCTTAATATACGGAATAATTCTTGTAAACATCAAATGGAACAAGGCACAGTAAAGTGGTTCAACCGCACAAAAGGCTTTGGTTTTATCGAAAGAGAATCTGGTGACGATCTATTCGTTCACAAATCAGATGTTGATGGATTCATCAATGAAGGCGATAAAGTCGAGTTTGTAGTCGGCGAAGGTCAAAAAGGACCAGCTGCTCAAAAAGTCAAAAAAACAGCATAGACAATAGATCTTTTTATTAATTTAAGAGTTCAACATTGTTTTCTTAAATTAATCTATTTTTTATTATTTTTAACAATTTATAAAAAAACTGTGGTCCCAAGCGAAGGAATTGAACCTTCGACAACCCGGTTTCTGTATGCCTGATATGCTGTTATTCGGTCAGCCATCGTAAGCCGACAACTACAGCCGGAAGCTCTACCAGGCTGAGCTAGCTTGGGACAAAAAAACGAAGTGTTCTAGTATTAAAAAACTATCGAAGGTATGATGATTTAATTGCTGATCGTACTACTTTGATACGCATAAATACCATATTTCAAGGAATGTAGTAGTGTCAGTGCAACAGTTGTCTTATTCTGGCTATGTATGCGCACCTTATCTGCACAATCTAGAATCTGCTAAATTAAAAGAATCTTGGATGTCTTCAAACAACATCGAGTCATTATATTTTGTAACTGGAACATTTTCTGATGCTAGTAAACCGTATTTTTCTGATTCGACTAATCATTATATCTTGGGGAAATTCAAAGACAGTCAACACATATCAGACGATCTAACCATACACAACCAAAACAAGACATCATTTGTTTTCAATGTTAAAGATGAATTATTTCAAAGAGAAGTATCTGGAGAAACAAATTTTGTTACTGTCTATTATTTGGAATATAGTGAATCTGAAGATTTACAAGAAGTTGCAAATATCTTATTGAAAAGAGACAAAATCAGAATTGGTGGACTAGGACATATGACATCCTTTTGTTTGGTGCCTTCAAAATTTACTTTTCCATATGCTGAAAATATTGTGATCATTGAGGTCGCAAGTGAAAAGAGTCATCAGAGTGTAAAGAAATACTGTGATCAAACTAAACGCGATGTAAATAGAAAAGGTTTGACAATGACTAATTTGTTAAGTCTATCAATTCTGGAAAAGCTAAAGTAGAAAAGTTAAATATTCGACTAAAACCTGCTTCTTCATGAGCAAACCTGCTGATCTTGGTTCATTAAAAATAGGTTCATACATTCTATTGCCAGTCTCTGATCAACCCGATGGTGAACCATGTAGAATTGTAGAATATGATACATCTAAACCGGGAAAACATGGTGCAGCAAAGGCTAGAATTGTAGGTGTAGGTGTATTTGATGATCAAAAAAGACCGCATGTAGGACCTGTCAGCATGCAAGTACACATCCCACTAATAGACAAAAGAACTGGTCAGATTATTTCCATTATTGGTCAAACTATCCAAATTATGGATTCAGAAACTTTTGAAACAATTGATGTCACTTTAGTTGATGATGAAATAAATGGAAAAATTGAAAATGGACAAAATGTTGAATATTGGAAAGTGATGACTCGAACAAAAATTATGAGAATAAAAAATTAGATCTAGAATAATTAATGATATACTCATTTTAGTAACTTAATTCATCTCTAAATCTTACATTCTTCGTATAATACTGCAGTTTTAGTATTTGAATATTGTTTACATTATGGGATATATTTGACCTCTACCTAGTGGTTACAAGAACATGTTTACAGATAATTTATGTTACAAAGTGGACATACAAATAACATTCACAGCTAAAATAATGCATATTCAAAGTTAGTATGGGTGCTGATGATGAGCGGAAAAGCCGTCTGATGTTTGATGAGGATTATGAGTAATGAAGCATCCATACTAACTTTGAATATCTGTTAAATTATTTTGCAAGATGAAACTAGCATCTCTTTTTTCAGGTGGAAAAGATAGCACCTATTCTATTTTATTGGCAAAAAAACAAGGTCATGAAATAAAATGCCTCTTGAGTGTTTTCCCCAAGTCTGATGAAAGTCACTTATTGCATCATCCTAATTTACAATGGACCAATCTCCAATCTCAATCAATGCAAATACCTCAGTTGACAATTAAATCTGAATTCGATGAAACTGACAATGAAATAAACTCATTAGAAAAAATTCTGATCCAAGCTATGGATGAATATCATATAGAAGGATTAGTACATGGTGGTATCCAAAGTCAATTTCAAAAAGAAAAATTTGAAAATTTATGTAATAAGTTAAATCTCAAATCAATTGCACCGTTATGGAATCGTAATCCTCTAGAGTACATGAATGAATTGATATCTTCCAATTTTGTTTTCATTATTACCAGTGTTTCGTCAGGTGGCTTAGATGATTCATGGCTTGGTAAAATAATTACAAAAAATGATATTGATAATCTTTATGTGCTCTCTCAAAAATTTGGTTTTAATTTAAATTTTGAAGGTGGAGAAGCAGAAACATTTGTTGTGGATTGTAGTCTTTTTTCACATACAATTAAAATCATTCAAGGAAAAAAAATTTGGGACGGTTATAGAGGAAGGTTTGAAATAGTGGATGCGAGGCTAAATTACAATGCTTGATAGCCTAAAGAATAATCTGCGTGATGCAATCAAGAAAATTGTAAAATCTTCTGGCATAGATAAAGAACTTATCAAAGAATTGTCAAAAGATGTTCAGAGGGCATTATTGCAATCTGATGTCAACGTAAGACTGGTTCTTGAAATTACAAAACAATTAGAAGCACGATCATTAAATGAAACACCTCCTCCCGGGTTGTCAAGAAAAGATCATATTGTAAAGATTTTGTATGATGAACTTGCAAAGTTGTTAGGTAAAGAAACAGATTTTGATTTCAAACCTGATAAACAAAACAAAATAATTATGCTTGGAATTCAAGGAAGTGGAAAAACAACTGTAACTGCTAAACTTGCTAAATTTCTAACTAAACAAGGTTACAAAGTTGGTGTAATAGGGGCTGATACCTACAGACCAGGGGCATTAGTTCAGTTACGAACCATGTGTGAAAAATCAAATGTTGAAGTATACGGTGAACCAAACAACAAAGATTCTCCTGACATAGTGAAAAATGGTTTAAACCATTTTGAAAAATTGCCTTTAGATGTTATCTTAATTGATACTGCTGGACGACATAAAGAAGAAAAGGATCTATTGGTAGAAATGGAACAAATTAACAAAGTTACTGCACCTGATCTTGCAATACTTGTTATTGATGGAACTATTGGCCAACAATGTTTCAATCAAGCGGAGGCATTTCATAAGACAATTCCTGTTGGTGGAATTATTATTACAAAATTAGATAGTTCTGCAAAAGGTGGCGGTGCAATAGCAGCTTCTGCTGCTACTGGTGCACAAATCATGTATATTGGAACAGGAGAACGAATTGATGATTTAGAAAAATTTTCACCAACTAGATTTGTTGGTAGATTGCTTGGAATGGGTGACATTCAAGCAGTTTTAGATTTGGCAAAAAGATTAGAAAATGAAGGAGATGATGTTAGACTAAAACGAATTTCAAGTGGGAAAATGAACATGGATGATTTTTTCTACCAATTAGAGGAAGTGACCAAAGTAGGCTCATTGAAAGGATTTCTTGATAACATGCCTGGTCTTTCAGGTATGGTAAAGGATGATCAATTAGATCAAATGGAAGGAAGAGTGTCAAAATGGAGATTCATTATTCAAAGTATGACAAAGACAGAAAAAGCAGATCCTGATATATTGAATTCATCTAGAATTAAAAGAATTTCACGAGGTTCTGGTTGGCCAGAACACGAAGTTAAGGAACTGCTCAAAAATTATAAAAATTCAAAAAACATGATGAAGGCATCAAAAGGAAGACAAATGCAAGGTGCACTTCGTCGTATGGGGTTTGGTTAGAATTCCAAATTCATTTGTTAAAAATTAAAAATTAACATGACTACCATCAAAGAAATTATTCCTATTGCAAATCAAATCATAAAAGATTATGATTTATGTGATAACTGTTTAGGCCGGCTTTTTTCTAAACAAATGAATCTCTCATCAAATAAATTACTTGGAAAAAAATTAAAATTGTCTGTAAGGCAATCATCTAAAAAATGTTTTATTTGTAACAATCTTCTGGATAATCTCATGCCATATCTGAAATTGATGCTTGATACTTCTTCTAAATATGATTTTTCATCCATGGTTGTTGGGACTTTAATTAAACCATCCATAACAGACAGGGATGATTATATAAGATCAAAATACAAACTGCGAGGAATTGACAGTGTTAAAACTGATATCACCAAAGAACTTGGAAAACAATTCACTAAAAAAATAAAGAAAACAATTGATTTTCTAAATCCAGATCTTACTTTTACAATTAATTTTAAAGATGAATCGTGTCAACTACGTTCAAAACCCATTTTATTGCATGGCAGATATACTAAATCCGAGAGAGGATTACCTCAAAAACAAAACTCATGTGTTAATTGTTCTGGAAAAGGTTGCAGAAGTTGTAATTTTCATGGTATCTCTGAGTATGATAGCGTTGAAGGTAAGATTTCTGAATTTCTTTTTAATACCGTTGGAGGAACAACTGCAAAATTTACTTGGGTTGGTGGCGAAGATAAATCTAGTTTGGTTTTAGGTTCGGGGAGACCATTTTTTGTCAAAATTCAAAACCCTTTCAAAAGAAATCTCTCTATACCACGAAAAATATCATCTGATTCTATTGTCATACATAATTGCAAAATAATCTCTGACCCTCCAAAAACACCAATTAAATTTAATTCCTCAATAGAATTGAAAATTTCTACAGAAAATGAAATTCAATCTGCCACTATGAAGAACTTAAAGATTCTTCTCAGTCAACCTATAGTGGTTTATGAAAAATCTGGAAAACGATCTGAAAAATGTATCTCTGATTTAAAATATAAAAAAACTTCACAAAATAGTTTTACTTTATTTATTAAAGCAGAGGGTGGATTACCTGTAAAACGATTTGTAGATGGTGATGATGTAACTCCTGGAATTCGTCAAATTATTAATGATAAATGTACGTGCATAACGTTTGATTTTCTTGAAATTGACCTAAAATGATAACAATTAACTAATGCCTGATTTTTTACATAAATATGCCAATACGAAAAAAAGGTAAACATAAGCGACATGCCGATCAAAGAGCTGACCGACGTAGGAAAAAGACAGCAAAATC
>SICY01000052.1 GCA_009697485.1 Nitrosarchaeum sp. | reverse complement strand
AATTAAATCATTCGTATAATCAAGATGCCACTAAAAATTTGAACCCATCGCAAAAATTATAAAAATAGTCTAATCGAAGGTAAAAAATGGCGAGTGCTTTTATTATAGGGATGGTAGAAAAAACCGGAATATGCCACAAACAAAGCCTATTGTAAGCGTGGAAAATGTTGTAGCATCTGCCTCGGTTGATCAGAAAATAGATCTAAATGAAATTACAAGAACATTCCCAGATGTAGAATATCATCCGGACCAATTTCCAGGTCTAGTCTTTAGACTAAAGAGTCCAAAAACAGCAACTTTGATTTTCACCTCAGGAAAAATGGTATGTACAGGATCAAAATCTGAAGAAATGGCAAGAAAGGCAGTAAAAACAGTAGTACAAAAACTTCGAAAAGGTGGAATTAAAGTAAAAAAAGACGCAACAGTTGAAATTCAAAATATAGTAGCATCAATTAATCTTGGTGGTAAAATCCATCTTGAACAAGCCGCAAGAACTTTACCAAGAAGTATGTATGAACCAGAGCAATTTCCAGGATTAATTCACAGAATGCTAGATCCAAAAACAGTAATTTTGTTATTTTCTTCTGGAAAACTTGTATGCACTGGCGCTAAAAAAGAACCAGATGTGTATAGATCAGTAAACAACTTGCATGCACTACTAGAAGAAAAAAACCTAATGATCTACGATTAATCGTAGATTGAGTTTATTTCCATTTATTTTCTGATTACTTTATCGGACTTCCTAATGGAATATCTTCATTTACAGTTAACCAAAATGGTTTGTCATCAACATCAGCTGCCAAAAGCATTGCATTTGATTCTACACCTGCCATTGTTTTTGGCTCTAGATTTGCAATAACAATTACAATTTTTCCAATAATGTCTTCTGGTTTGTAATATTGTGCACCACCAATTATCACATTTCTTGTTTCATTACCAAGATCAATAATTCCTTTTATAATTCGGGTTTTACCCGGGATAGGTTCAGTTGAAATAATTTTTGCTACACGAATATCTAATTTTGCAAAATCATCGTAAGTTACATGAGACATAAGAATTCCTAAATTACCTTGTTAAAATGAATTTCGAAATTTCACATTAGAACTTTTTTATCTATACCACTTGTCTCAATTTCATATTTTAGAGCTGCAGGAAGTTCAACATATTTTTTATTAACCAATGCAATTATTTGGTCATCAGGTACATTTACCATTTTTAGTAACTTGCCACGTTGATGAGCATAAGCGTTTTTCCAAAATCCTGCTCCATCAAAGGTTCCAATTTTTGGCATATATCGTGAAGGTTTCATTTTTTTAAGGGTAATTGACTGTGACGGAAGTTTGGCAATTGCCGTTAGAACTGGAGTTACTGTTCTGGATTTTAGGCATGTTGCCCATCACAGTCTCTTTCTGTACATATAGGAATCTAATATATTTAATGCGAAATCAACGAGTAAAAGGCCATGGCAGAAATCGAGGTTTCAGTTGAAATTAGTGCTCAAATAGACAAAGTTTGGGATATAGTATCAGACATAGATAACGAACCAAAATTTTGGAAAGGAACTAAAGAGATTAGAAACATATCAAAAAATGAAAATATAGTCAACAGGGAGATAACCATTGTATTTAGAGACCAAAAATGCATGCAAGAAGTAAAATTGCAACCCAAAGAAAAGATCGAGGCCGTATTTACAAAAGGAATCATAGACGGAACTAAAATCATTACTCTAACTGCCAAAGATGAAAAAACATTGCTGAATGTAAAATGGGACATCAAACTTACAGGTGTGATGGGGGTGTTTACAGGGATGATAAAAAAACACATCGAAAGTGGAACAGTGCAAGCACTGCAAAAGATCAAAGAAGAAATAGAGAGATAAAATTCATGGAATTAATTTTAGATATTTTGAATTATTCACTAACTGCAATTTTAATTGGAGTATCCATAGCATGGGTATTTCTAATTAAATCTATGATTGATTCTGTCAGATTAACTCCATATCTAGATAAATTTGAAAGAAAGGAACACACTAATCCCAAGGTTTCAGTCATTCTTCCTGCAAGAAATGAAGAAGAGTTTATTGGAAAATGTTTAGATTCGTTAATTGAGCAAGACTATACAAATTATGAAATTATTGTAATTGATGATTCATCAGATGATGCAACAGGTAAGATCATTTCAGAGTATGCAAAGAAAAATTCCAAAATAATACCAGTGAGTGCACAAATAAAACCGGATGGATGGATGGGGAAAAATTGGGCCTGTATGGAAGGATACAAAAAGGCAACCGGAGAACTATTATTATTTACAGATGCAGATACTAAACATTCACAAAATGTAATTTCTCTTGCAGTATCGCATTTACTTTCTTTTAATTTAGACGCATTGTCAGCAATTCCAAAAATGCGTACAATAGATTTTTGGACAAGAATCACACTTCCTATGATTTCAACATTTCTTCATACAAGATTTTCAGCTATTCGAGTAAATGACCCTTCAAAGAAAACAGCATATTTCTTTGGTAGTTTTTTCATAATTAAACAAAAAACCTACAAAGAAGTAGGAATGCATGAGGGTGTAAAACATGAAATTATTGAAGATGGGGCACTAGGAAAAAAAGTGAAAGAATTAGGCCATAAGATGAAAATGACTAGAGGAGATCATCTGATAGAAGCAGTGTGGGCACGAGATAAAAGTACACTTTGGAATGCCCTCAAGAGACTGATGATTCCACTATATCTTCAAAATGAAAAAATTGCAATTGGTATTTTCTTTGCAGTGTTATTCTTACTTTTTATGCCGTTTCCAATTTTAGCATATTCTACTTTATGGGTATTGGAAACAACATCGTTTTCAATTTTATTTGTAGCATCATTTATTGCTTCAATTATGATTTACATAGGAGCGATAATTGAAGTCAAGAAACTATTGCAATTAAGATTAATTGACGCGTTATTTGCCCCCATAGGGAGCTTGATAGTAGTACTAGGATTTTTGGGTGGATTACTTCAGGCAAAAAACAGTACTGTGTCTTGGAGAGGAAGAAAATATTACATGAAAGACCATGTTCAGAATTCGATAAGTGTATAGCAATACTTTTAGATAGAAAATATGGTAACGATTTCGCATGGATAAATCAAGAATGTTGGTAGGAGGAACAATAGGGGCTGTAATTGTTACAGTTATTTTTGCAGTAATTTTGATAACACCTACTACAATGAAATCTGAAATTATTGTAAGTGACAAACCCATTCCAAGTGCAATAGGAGAAACAATCCCAGCATATTCAAAGAATCTTTCATTAATTGAAATATTTGAAAAATCAGAACCAGGAGTAGTCAGAGTTAATGTTCAAAGAACAGATCAAGCAAATGGAACTAGTGGAGTTGGTTCGGGTTTTGTTTTTGATAAAAAAGGACACATCATTACAAATTCTCATGTTATAAAGGATGTAAAAAAAGTGGTCGTTACATTTCTTGATGGTCGTTCATACAATGCAGAAATAATTGGTTTTGATGAATTTACAGATATCGGAGTGGTCAAAGTTAATGCAGATTTGTCATTGTTACAACCACTGGCATTAGGAGATTCATCTAATCTCAAAGTTGGAGAACCTATTGCAGCAATTGGAAATCCATTTGGGCTATCAGGTTCTATGACATCGGGGATTGTCAGTCAATTAGGGAGATTATTACCTTCAGGTGCAGGGTATTCCATTCCAGATGTAATTCAGACAGATGCTGCAATTAATCCAGGAAATTCTGGAGGACCGTTGTTGAATATGAGAGGAGAGATTGTCGGAATAAATACTGCAATACAGTCTACGACAGGTGAATTTACAGGAGTTGGATTTGCAGTTCCATCACAGACAATAGCCAAAATTGTTCCAAGTCTAATAGAAAATGGAAAATATCATCACCCATGGATTGGAATTTCTGGGAGAGACATTGATCCTGATCTAGCCAAAGTTTTGAAGCTAAATGATGCAGTAGGATTTCTTGTAATCACAGTAGTAGAAAATAGTCCTGCAGCAAAAGCAGGCATACATGGATCTGATGAAACAGTTCAAGTTGAAGGAGTAAATTATCCAATTGGAGGAGACATCATACTATCAGTAGATGGTAAACAAGTAAGAAAAATAGATGATATTTTGATTCATCTACAAAGGGCAAAATCTGTTGGAGATGAAATGATTTTGGAGATTCTAAGAGATGGTAGAACAACTAATATCACAATTGCCTTAGAAGAAAGACCGAATGGAAATTAAAGCAATACAAGCATAAATACTTCTAGACAAGCAACACAACTATTGAACAAACTTGTGTTAAACTCTGAGAGTTTAAACAATGTTTTAGAAAACAAGATAATTTCCAGAGACGAAATAATACAAATCTATGAAAATTCAAAAGGTAATCCCAATGAGTTATTTTCAACAGCCCAGAGATTGAGAGAGAAATTCAAAGAAAATTCAGTTACATTTTCAAAAAAAGCATTTTTCAACATTGTAAATTTATGTAAAGATACATGTTCGTACTGCACTTACAAGGCAGAACCTGGTGAGGAAAAAATATCCTTGATGTCAAAACAAGAAATAAAACAATTATTGAGTCTTGCAAAAAAATACAGATGTGTGGAAGCTTTGTTTGTAACAGGAGAGCAACCTGAACAAAGATATCAAGAGGCACGAGATTGGCTAAAAACAAACGGATTCAAATCAACTGCAGAATATTTGATTCACGCATCAGAATTAGCAATAGAAAGTGGATTGTTTCCACACACTAATGCAGGAAACTTGGATAAAGAAGATCTAAAAGAATTGCAAAAAAGCAATGTATCAATGGGCATAATGTTAGAAAATATCAGCGAAAGACTCACACAAAAAGGAATGCCGCATCATCTAGCAGCAAGTAAAAAACCAAAAGCGCGACTAGAAGCACTAGAGAATGCAGGAAAGTTGAGAATTCCAATGACAACTGGGATATTAGTAGGAATTGGAGAAACGCCAATGGAAATTATAGATTCAATTTTGGCAATAAGAAATCTACATGAAAAATATGGAAATATCCAAGAAGTGATTGTACAAAATTTTCAACCAAAACAAGATACTATGATGAAGAATTTTCCTTCAGCTAATGAAAATTATTTCAAAATGGTTGTTGCATTAACAAGAATAATCATGCCAAAAATGAACATACAGATTCCTCCAAATTTATCTCCAAATTCATATCATAGTTTTCTATCCGTGGGAATTAATGATTGGGGTGGAGTTTCGCCACTTACACCAGATTATGTAAATCCAGAATTTTCTTGGCCAGAGATTAAAAAAATAGAACAAAACTCAAAGAATGCAGGGTTTGAACTAAAATGTAGGTTTCCTGTTTATCCAGAATTTTTTTCGTTTATTAGCAAAGAGTTAAGAAATAAGATGAAAGATATCGAAGATGAAGAAGGATTGGTGAAACAGGAGTATTGGAAATGAGCATCAACATAGAATCACTACTTAAAAATTCAGACTCTGTTGTTTCTGAGATTTTAAACAAGGCATTATCAGATAAAGAGATATCAGCACAAGAAGGATTAAGACTATACAGTACAACAGGGATAGATTTTCATTTAGTAGGATTGGTTGCAGATGAAATTAGAAAAAGAAGAGTTGGAGATACTGTTACTTATGTTGTAAATAGAAATATCAATTTTACCAATGTATGCATCAAACAGTGTGGTTTTTGTGCATTTAGTAGAGATTTTAGAGAGGAAGAAGGATATTTTCTTCCAACAGACGAGATTGTAAGACGTGCAAAAGAAGCACATCAGTTAGGTGCAACTGAAGTTTGCATTCAAGCTGGTCTCCCACCAGATATGGATGGGGATTTGTATGAAAATATTTGTAGAGAAATTAAAAAAGAAATTCCAGACATTCACATACATGGATTTTCACCAGAGGAAGTTCTCTATGGGGCAACAAGATCAAAGACAACAATTAGAGAATATCTCAAAAGGCTCAAAGAATCAGGGGTAAACACTCTACCAGGAACAGCAGCAGAGATTCTAGATCAAAAATTAAGAGATAAAATTTCTCCAGGAAGAATAAGTGTGAAAGATTGGATAGAAGTAATCAAAACAGCTCATAGTCTTGGAATCAACACGACCTCAACTATGATGTTTGGACACATTGAAACATATGAAGACAGAGTAAATCATATTGTAAAAATTAGAGAAATTCAAAAAGAGA
>SICY01000051.1 GCA_009697485.1 Nitrosarchaeum sp. | reverse complement strand
AGATTCTGTTAAATCATCTTGTAAATCATTGATTTGATTCTCAGAAATTACATTAACTGGAATTTCATCTGGATTATTTTCATCTGACAATTCAAATATAATGATCGATTAGCTAATTTATACTCTTATTGAATAATTTCGCATAAGGGATTAGCTTTAATTACAATAATATTAGTATCCTGTTTATTTTTTTCTATATTTTCAAAATCTATTTTTGAGCATGCGACAATAATGGTAGTTTTGTCACTATGAAATAAATCAAAATTTGGATGTTCATAAGCTTCAACATCACCAATGTAATCACGTAATCTTGAAGTTAAATTCTGTAACATTTCAATTTTATCTCCACGCATTTCATGTTGATCAAGTGTCCACGATAATGCAATTTTTGTTCTGCTGGCTTTTAGATCATTTTTCTTTAATGTAGAACGAATTTCATCAATTAATTTCTTAATATAACCATCAATGCCCTTAACACTTCCATTGATTAGATACATGAGGGTATTTGCACCTTCAAATGAGGAACCTAGTGCTTTAAGGTCAAATAATCCACTAACCATGTTGTCTAAGAAAATTTCTTGAAAATCATCTGAAGAGAGATCATTTTTTGTAACATCATCTTGTACGTATCTGCAAACTTCTAGAATGCTACTAAGGCTAGAAAATCGAGACAATACATTAATTGCATGAAAGTGTTCAGAAGAAGAAATAGCTACAAATTTTTTTTCTTTTTTTCCAGTTGTCAAAAGATCGGCCAATACAGAATCTTCTTTTCCATTAAAAGAACCAATGATCTTTGGTTGTTGATTAAGATCTTCCAAAGGATAATAAAAGTAAGAAATTTGCTTTCCTACTTCAAAACCTGTTACATGTTCAAGTAGGGAAATATTTTCATTGTTACCACCAAAACCAGTAGGCAGAGTGTAAATTACACAACTATTTTTTTTTAAAGAAGTCGTAGCATCTTTGAATTTTGAGTGAATTTCAGTTTTAATATCTTGACCTGTTTTTCTAACTCTTGGCGTAAAGAAGAGATACTGAGCTTTTGAAATGGCTACATCAATTGGTTCCATAGCTAATAAGGGTTCATCTTCTTTTAGAGAAGATACATTTGGGTAAGTTTTAGCTATTTCTGCTTTTAGAGAAATTGCTGATGGTGTTGATTCATCAATAATGTATACATCTGCTCCCTTTATTGCCATCTGACATGCAATAGCATAACCTTCGGTACTAAGTCCATAAACAACAACTTTTGCTCCCCCCATTACACATAAGGCTAGTAATAGACTAAGAAAAACTTATTGAACTTAGCATAATAATGGAAAATACTTGAAAATATGGATTGATATTCTAACTCCTAAGCAATTGTTGTTTTCTGAACTAATGATTGAAAAATTAAGGAAAAAACATAATGTTTTGTGTACCTCTCGATCATATGATGAAGTCTTAAAACTTGCAAAAATTCGAAACTTTGACCTAGTTTGTGTTGGAAAACATGGTGGAATTGAAAAATATGGTAAACTTGAGGCCAGTATTAACCGTATAAAGAAACTGTCTTTGTTAATTGATAAATTTTCTCCAGAATTGGTAATTAGTTTCTGTTCTCCTGAAGCAGCAAGAATATCATTTGGCATGGGAATTAAACATATTGCATTTTGTGATTCACCACATGCTAATGCAGTAATGAAGTTGACATTACCTTTAATTCAAAAATTATTAATACCATGGATTATTCCCAAGAAAGAATTTTCAAAATATGGTATAGACACAAAAAATATTATTTCATATAGAGCAATTGATGCATATGTTACAATAAAAAGAAGTGTAAATCAAAAAGATTATTTACCATTTAAAAACAATCATAAGAAAAATATTTTGATTAGAGTAGAAGAAGAACAGGCGTCATATACACAAAAATCAAGAAGAGTAATTCCAATAATAAAAGAAATTGTAAATGAGTTTAATGGAGAAAATATTGTCATTCTTGGAAGATATTCTGAGCAAATTAAAAACCTAAGAAAATTATTTGGTACAAAAGCAAAAATTCTGAAGATGTCATTTGATGGAAAATATTTGTTAAATAATACTGATATTTTTATAGGATCAGGAGGTACTATGACAGCAGAATCGGCTTTACTTGGAGTTAGAACTATTTCTTATAATGCAGTACCAAATATTGTTGAAAAATATTTAGTAAAAAATAATCTTATAAAAAGAGAGATGAATCCTAAAAAAATTAACAAAATTATCAAAAAGTTCCTTGAATCATCTGATGATAGTTATAGAAAGAGAGCAAGAAAAATTTCAAACAGTATGGATGATCCCATTCAAAAATTAATTCAGGTTATTAGGGAATAATTATGAATTGATTTTAGGTTAGAAAGAAACATAAATAAAAAGTTCATTAAGGGAATCATGTTGCTATTTTTCATTAGCCCTGTAGTGTAGCGGTCAAGCACAGGGGCCTTTGAAGCCCTTAACCCCAGTTCGAGTCTGGGCAGGACTACCATATTTTAAAAAAATATTTACTATAACATGAATATAATACTGTGAATTTTCATATGAAATTTAGAAAATAGACCAAAAATGTATCCCGAAACAATAGGAGGTCATTGTGTCATACCAAATCTAAGTTTAGCAAAATATGATAATTTAGATATAATTAAAAAAATAAATGAATTATACAAGAGTTTTAGCGATGTTAAAAATCCTAATAATTAAAAGTCTAATTTTGTAAGTAATTTTGTTGCAATTATGAAAAATAATGAGGCAATAGCAACTAAAACGCCCATCTCCATAATTACAAAATCGGTAATATTACCAAAAATGCCAGCACGTATAACATCAACCAAGTAAGTAAGAGGATTTAGGTAAAAAGCTGTTCTAAGAGGTTCTGGTGAACCCAAAGCTGGATAAAATGCCGTACTAACAAATGCAAGGAATAGAAAAACAGTGTTAATTATTACATTAAATCCTTCACTAGAACGTAATCGGGTAGAAATCATCGATGCGATTGAGCCAAACAAAACAGAGCCAACAAGCGCAGCAAAAATAATCATAGGAATGGTAAACACAGTAAATTCAATTGATTCAAAAAATACAGGATATCCAACAAGTGCAATTAAAGATGCACTTACTAATCCCACAATTCCAATAGTGCAAATATTACTCAAAATATAATCAGTTCGTGTAAATGGACCTGACATTATTTGCTCAAACATTCCATGCCTCCTATCATTCCAAATTATTATTCCTGAGATAAGAGTACTATTCATGATGTTAAATCCAATCATACCTGATGCCAAAAATGCAGGATATCCAATACTTTTGTTACCAAAAGGGACTACTTGAATTAATGATGTGTAAGCATAACCAGCAACAAAAATGTAAATTAAAGGAAATACTACTTGCCAGATCAAAAATCCAGGATTAATTGATATTGTTAAATTTCTATTAACAAGTCTAATTATTGGATGCATTATCACTCACCATTTTTAAAAAGATCTCCTCAAGATTTGTAGGAACAGCGGAAAGATCCTCTATCTCAATTTGATTATCATTTAGAATTCGTAAAACTTGTAATAATACTAATTCAGATTGTTCCGAACGAATTACAATATTAGTTCCATTATCAAAATCAATTTTGCAATCAGTAATACCTGAAAGAAAAGTTGTTATTTCATTTTGTTTTTCTAGTAAATGAATTTTTATTGTTTTTTCTTTCCCAAATCTCTTTTTTAAAGCCTCAGGTGTGTCTACAGTGAGAATTTTCCCTTTATCTATAATAGCTATTTCATCACAAAGATATTCAGCTTCACTTAGGATATGCGTAGTATAAAATATTGTCAAACCTGTTTTTACTTTATTTTTTAAATAATCCAACAATTTTCTTCGAGCGCTAGGATCTAATCCTACAGTTGGTTCGTCTAGGAATAAAAGATCCATATCATGCATAAATTCACGAGCTACCTGTACTCTTCTTCTCTGACCAATGGATAGATCTTCGTTTCTTTTCTTACGAATATCTATCAAATCAAAATCTTTTAGGAGTTCTTCCATTCTTTTTTTGCGTTCGATTTTCGGAACATTCCACATCATACCATATTTATCAAGAGATTTTTCAACAGTTAATGTTGGTTCATAGCTAGGTTGTTGTAAGACTACACCAATTTTATGACGAATTTGTAGAGGATTTTCGATTGCATTTATTCCTAAAATCATCAGAGATCCACTTGAGGGTGGAATTAGTGTTGTTAGAAGTTTGATGGTAGTTGATTTTCCTGCACCATTAGGACCTAAAAACCCAAAAACTTGGCCAGATTTTACCGATAAAACAACATCATCAACTGCTTTTACAGATCCATATAATTTTGATAAGTGTTCAACATTGATGCAGGACATGAAAAGAGTGCGATCTTCTTACTAATTTAGTTAATGAGGTAAATCACCATAGTCATGATAGGAATTATTTGAATAAACAAAAAAGATACAATTTAGCGATCAATTTGAGATTATACATACTACAAAATGATAATGAAATTTTTATTAATAGAACTAATTTACAGACAATGAATTGTCCGAATTTGATATTCTTGTAGATAAATTACTAGAACAAAAACCAGAATTAACTAGAGATAGCATTAAAGAGCAAATTAAACAGAAAAAAGAGAAGATCGGGGCGGGTTATCTAACAGATCAAGGTGCTCTATTTTTGATTGCATCTGATTTTGGAATTTCTTTATCAGGACCATTAAAAGTTGAAATGGGTTTAAAGGATCTTTATGCAGGTGCAAAAGAAATCTCTTTAGAAACCAGAGTTCTTAACGTATCTCCTGCAAAACAATTTTCTCGTAAAGATGGTTCGCCTTTTTATCTTAGGACCATGACAGTATACGACACAAATTTAACTGCTAGTGTAAAATTATGGGATGATAAAGCAAATCTTCCTGGAATTGAAAATATTAAGCCAGGTGATTTGATTAAAATTATTAAAGCATATGTAAAATCAGATCTTAATGGATCTCCAACTATTAACATTGGTTCAGGTTCTAATATCGAAATAACAGATAACAAAAGTGAAATTCCAACTATAGACAAGATTACAAAAGATATCAGTGAGCTGCAAGAAGGGCAAAAAGATCTTGTAATTACAGGAATGATAGATGGTGTTGTAAATAGTATGGAATTTACAAATTCGCGAGGTCAGCCTGGAAAAGCACTGAGAATGAGGCTAAAAGGAAAAGAGGGAAGTGCCATGAGGGTAGTTTTATGGGGAAAAGATGAATCAGATATTCCAAATATGATTTCTCAAGGTGCCAAAGTTAGATTACTTGGTATCAATATAAAAAATGGGAATCAAGGATTAGAAATTCATGGTAATGATTCAACAATAATTGAAATTGAAGGTGGTAAAGAAGCAGAGCCTCTAATTGTAAGAATTCTTTCAATTGTAACAACAGAAAATGGAAAGAATATGATTTTGGGTATTAATAATAATAAAAATATTTACAACATTACTGAGCATTCAAATTCTAGTATTTGTAATGAGGGTGATATTATTGAGTGCATGCCATCAAAAGTGTACGGAAACTCTGTTACATTAGATAATAATTCATTTGTGAGAAAATTAGAAAATGATGAATCAATTCCATCATTGGCAAAGATAAGAACAAAGATTAATGAAGTTAAAGTAGATGGAAATTACTGCATTGAATCTATAGTACTTAAAATTCCAGAAAGACGAGAAATTCAAACTAAATCGGGAGAATCAGTTCTATTATCAGAGATGTTCGTTGAAGACGATACTGGTCAAATTTGGGTTAAAGCATGGAGAAATCAAGCTAGACTGATAGACAAATGTGAATTGGGAGAAATAATTTCAATAACAGGAGTAAATGCGAAAGCAGGTTTAGAAGGAAGAATAGAGTTGACACTTACAGCATTTTCTAAAATTACAAAGAAAAATTAAGAATCCCAAAATCCTCTAGTTACAACATATTGTCTTTCTGCTTCATAGATTTGCTTAAAGAGGTGTTCTTCGTCAACCATATTTCGCAATATCCGTGCAGCAGTATCAGCACCAACTCCATATCCAGATATTACAGTTATTGCAATTTTTCCAGGTTTTTTTGATTTCTTTACTAGTGAAAAAATTGGAATGACTGAGCATTCTGTTTTACCGGAACCAGTGGGTGCAATTACCAGACAGTCTTTTTTTTGTAAAATTATAGGCGAGGCT
>SICY01000050.1 GCA_009697485.1 Nitrosarchaeum sp. | reverse complement strand
ATCTTCAATTTGAGCTCCCAGTAATACTTTGTACTTTCCAGGAAGTGCATCATCAGATGCATAGATTGTTACCTCTACAGGCTTGGCATCAGAATTTAATTGGAAAGGAACAGATACGCTTGAGGAGAGATTCAAAAAGTCATTAGGGTCAGATAAAATCAGAGACACGTCAGACAAATCTTGTTGTGGAGATATTGTAAATGACAAGTTCTTTGATTCTCCTGGCACAAGTGAAATATCTTTAGAGTCAAGTTCAATTCCAAATGGAAGTGCAATAGAAGTATCAACGACACCTATGTTATTTTCCACCCATTCAGTAAACCAGATTTTATCATTGTGTATGGCAAAATCAAAGATTTGCGCCAAGCCACAATCAGAATCAGGAGCACAGTCACCCCAAGATGGATTTTTTGATGGAATCATATATTCTACTAGTGATTCAGATTTTGGATTCATCACTGCAATACTATTTGCAGTTTGTTCATTGAAGACTAGATTACCATCAGAGTTAGATTCAATCCAATAGGGTCTAGATATTGGGGATTTCATCATTCCAGTAGAGTTACCATATGTAGATAATTTTGGATCAGATGTAATGTATTGAGTAAATTGCTGTGTGTTAGGATCAAAACTAAAGATAGAAGAGCTTGATGTATCTGCCAACCAAATCATACCATCAGATATGGTCATACCGTTTGGAGTAAGTAGTTCAACAGGCAACGGGAATACTTTGATGTAATCAGTGGAAGAAAAAAATTCGCCATTAACGTTGGCTATAGAGTTACGATAACTTTCTTGATCAAATTTTACCAAAACTCCACCTTGTTGGAAAAGCCAATTTGTATACCAGACATTTTTATCTTTATCAATTGCAAAAGCGCCAGTTACAGAGTCATTGACAGGAGAAGGCAGATTCAGATATCTTAGATCATCATTGGATTGAGTAGGATCCAAAAAGGTAATTTTGTTTCCAGTAAAATCATTTATGATTATTTGTGAGCCATCAACTTTCAATTTTTGTGGTAATGAATCACCTTCAGAAGGATAAGCTATTCGTTGATATTGTTGATCCTGTGTGGAGAATCGCCATATAGAGTCATAAGATTCATCAGTATACCACAGTGAACCGTCAGGAGAATAATCAATTCCCCAGATCATAGAGCGACCATTTTTTGGCCATAATTTATTATCAAATTCAGTAAATGATTCATCCTTAGGATCAAATTTTGCTAGTTTGCCAGTGTTTGTTTGTGCAAACCACACATTGCCATCATAGTCAGCAACTATTGCCAAAGGATTTGTACATTGAGTTGGAATGCGGTATTCTTTTACAAACGGTGTTGATTTTGCATCTCCTGAATTGCAGAATTTTATACGTTGAGCATCAGGGAAACTATCAGCAGGAGTACCAGTAGTAGTTGTCTCATCAGTGCTAGACTGTGTTGGAGTATTATTAAGAAACACACTAGCACCCAAAGAAGACAACATTATTGTTGCAAAAAATGCAGCGAGAATTATTCCTTTTTTCTTCATGTTTTAAAAAATATCAAGCCAAGTTATATCTCATTGTAAGAATTAATGAAAATCTAAAGCAGTTTCAAGTTGCCAGTTATTTTATCTATAAGATTTTCAGGAGCTGGACCAATAGAAATACAAGTTATGGTACCCGGAGCAATTTGAGTATGACCTGCATCTGTAACTTCAGACCATGGAAGATCCAAATCAATTGCATGTCTTTTCACTTCTTGTAATTCTTTAATGCCTGAAACTTTGAGTACAATTTTCTCTTGACCACCCCACCATTTAGTGAACCACTCAGGATGAGATTTTCGAACATGTTCAGCACCCAGCACACAAGCATGACCTACTTGTGCAGCAATCTTTCCTTTTCCCATCTCAAGGTCAGTTCGAATAATAATTACTTGTTTGATATCACCCATAAAGATATCAAAAAACATACTTAATGAAAAACTTTTGAGTTAAATAATTGACAAAGAAATGAAATCTATGTATTCAGATGTAGTAATTGCTGGTGGAAGTGTTGCAGGATTAATCTGTGCAAGAGAAATTGCCAGTAATAATCACAGTGTTCTTGTCATAGAGGAGGATTATGAGATTGGTACACCGGAGCACTGTGGAGGATTAGTAAGTACTGCTGGGTTGGAAGAACTCGGCATAATTCCATTTAGAAAAACTTTTGATCATCTAATAGTGACTGCAGAAATTCATGCACCAAACGGAAATAGTTTTTCCATAAATTCAAAGAAACAAAAAGTTGCAGAAATTAGCAGAAGAGAATTAGATAAACAAATAGCACATCAGGCCCAAAAAAATGGGGCTACAATCAAAGTAAGAACTAGTTTTCAAGAAATGACAGACAGGGGAGTAAGAACAAGTGACGGAGAAGTTGAATGCAAGATTTTTGTTGATGCAAGAGGAGTGTCATCCCTCATACACAAAGACAGAACTGGAATTTTATTATCTGCTCAATACGAAATTTATGCAGATTGGATAAAGAAAGGAAAGGTAGAGGTATTTTTTGATCAAGAAAAGTATCCAGGATTTTTTGCATGGATGATACCATCTGATGAAGGTAAAGGAAAGGTAGGAGTTGCAGGAAAAGGAATCAATGTGGTAGAAGTAATAGAAAAATTTCTTGAGACAATGGGGAATTATTCAACAATTAGAAAAATTTATGCACCCATTTGGATCAAAGGACCAATTGACAAATTTATCGACGGAAAAATAGTAATAATTGGAGACGCGGCAGGACAAGCAAAGCCAACTACTGCAGGAGGAATTTACTCTAGTGGGATGGGAGGGCTATACGCAGGACAAGCAATTTCAAAATTCCTAGAATCAAAAGATACATCAGATTTAGAAGAGTATCAAAAAAGATGGACAGAAAAATTTGGAAAAGAGTTTGAAAAGCAATTATTTGCAAGAAAAATTTTAGAAAGATTAGACAACAATACCATCAATAAATTATTTGAATCAGTAACACCTGAAATAACAAAAGAGATTTCTGAAAAAGATGATTTTGACTTTCATACAGGCTCTATAGTAAAATTACTTGGAATCAAAGGTTCGCTCAAAACGGCTCAAGCCATAATTGGCGGAGAATTTAAAAAACTTCTAAGTTGAAAACGTACAACTTGTAAGCAAGGTATAAATGATGTTTGGAGAAAATCGTGGCATGTCATCTTCCATTTCATTGCCTGTATGCAGTTGTTGTCACAGACATATTATGCCTAATGATAAATGTGTAAAATTCAATTGCCCAAATTGCGGTGAGAAATTAATATGGAGATGTAAAAGTTGCAGAGAATCCGCAAAAACATACACTTGTGATTTATGCAATTCACAGGGACCTTAGAAATTGGCTCAGTTACTATTAATTGCTAAAATTCTTCCAACCGGAATGGATGTAGATCTTGACAAGCTATCTGAAACCATCAAGGCAGCATTAAAAGAAGGAATACAGATGAAAAGACACGCAAAAGAACCATTAGCATTTGGAATTGAATTTCTTAAAGCGGAATTTGTTTTAGAAGATAAAGAAGGTCAGATGGATTCATTGGAAGATTCTGTTAAATCTGTTGAGGGCGTTAGTGAATTTGAAGTACTCAACATGAGCAGAATGTCAGTGGATATGAAATAGGTGATTTCTTGGTACGCAAAGATGAGCCTTTGCAGATGCGAGTTGGTGAAGCTAAACAAAGAGACGTTGGTAAAAAACGTGCTAGAATTGGACCAGATGCCATGGATCATCTCAAAGTCACACCAGGTGATATTATCGAAGTCATGGGGTCAAGAACTAGTTGCGCAGTTGTTTGGCCAGTAGATGAAGACGAAAAATCTGCAGATATAATAAGAATTGATGGACAGACAAGAAAAAATGTCGGAGCATCATTAAATGACATAGTAAAAATAAGAAAAGCTACTTCAAAAATTGCAAAATCAGTTGTACTAATACCAGTTAATGATTCTGTAACAGTCGATAAAGAATTTACAGATTTTGTAAAAAACAGATTGAAAGGATTGCCAATTACTCATGGAGATGAAATTTCTGTAATGATTTTAGGAAACTCTATGGACTTTAAGATTAGCAAGACATCTCCAAAACACATAGTCAAAATTGACAGAGCCACAAATCTCACAATCTCAACAGAGGCATCAGGGGATAGAAAAGTGAGAGTGACTTATGAGGAAGTTGGAGGTCTTGGACATGAAATAAAATCAATGCGAGAAATTGTAGAACTGCCATTAAAGCATCCAGAATTATTTGTAAGATTAGGTGTAGAGCCACATAGTGGAATTTTGCTATATGGTCCTCCAGGTTGTGGTAAGACATTGATTGCAAAAGTTCTTGCAAGTGAATCAGAGGCAAACATGTTTTCAATTAATGGTCCAGAAATAATGAACAAGTATTATGGTGAAACAGAAGCAAAGTTAAGAGACATCTTCAAGGAAGCAAAAGATAATTCCCCAAGTATAATATTCATTGATGAAATTGATGCAATTGCTCCAAAAAGAGAAGAAGCTTATGGAGATGTAGAAAAAAGAGTTGTTGCTCAATTGTTAGCTCTAATGGATGGTCTAAATGATAGAGGAAATGTAATTGTTCTTGGAGCAACTAACAGACCTGAAAGTATAGATCCTGCACTTAGAAGACCAGGAAGATTTGATAGAGAATTTGAGATATCAGTTCCAAATGAAGACGGCAGATTAGAGATTCTCATCATACATACAAGAGGAATGCCTGTTGCAGAAGATGTAGATCTTAAAGACTTGTCATCAGAATTGCACGGATATACTGGTGCTGATATCAAATCACTTTGCAGAGAAGCTGCATTAAAATCAATTCGACGTTATCTACCTGAGATAGATCTTGAAACTGAAAAAATTCCATCAGATGTATTGCAATCAATGCAGATAAAATTAATCGATTTTTACGATGCAATGCATGAGGTAATACCTACAGCAATGAGAGAATTTTACGTAGAAAGACCAAAGGTGTGGTGGCAAGACGTTGGGGGACTAGAGGATGTTAAAAAATCATTAACAGACAATTTGATTGTAGCCATGAAAGAGCCAAGCAAATTTACTAAAATGGGAATCAAGCCTCCAAAGGGAGCACTAATCTATGGACCACCAGGTTGCGGTAAAACACTCCTTGCACGAGCACTTGCTACTGAGACAGGGGCCAACATGATTTTGGTCAAAGGTCCAGAAATTCTTTCAAAGTGGATTGGTGAATCAGAAAAAGCAGTCAGAGAAATTTTCAGAAAGGCAAAAACATCATCACCGTGTGTTGTAATTTTTGATGAACTTGATTCGCTTGCACGCTACAAAACAGGAGAGGGAGGAGTGGGGGAGACAGTTCTGAGTCAACTACTAACAGAAATTGAGGAAGGAACATCATCACGGGTAGTTGTAATAGGAATTACAAACAGACCAGATGTATTAGATAATTCACTACTCAGAACAGGAAGGTTAGATCTTGTGCTATATGTTCCACCACCAGATGACAAAGGTAGATTAGAAATCATCAAAATACTAACAAAGAAAATGCCATTGGCAGGAGATGTCAAACTAGAAGAAATTGCAGTTGCAACTCAAAATTACACAGGTGCAGACTTGGCAGCACTTTGCAGAGAAGCGGCAGTTCAGGCAATGAGAAACAATACTGCAAAAATTTCTAGTTCAGACTTTGCAAACGGCATGAAGCAAATAAAACCATCAATTACCAAAGAGGTGGATCAATGGTATAATACAGTAAGAGAAAGTATATCTAATGTGGTACCCAAGTCAGGAGATAAATCATTTTACGGATAAAAATGGCAATTCCACTAAAAAATATAATACATGAAAAAATCAAGGAAGTAAATTCCCTTACAGATATAGAGTTGTACAAATCTCTGACAAAAGATGGAATGATCATTACGGAGGATAAATTAAATAAATTATTACTAGATCTAGAAATTTTGGGATTGATTAAAGTTGCATGGATAACAAAAGATGCACGTAGAATAGAAATAATCACAATAAAAGAGGAAATAGACATAGTTGATGAACAAAATCAAGAAATGATGGAAAAAGACTATGAAGCTAGTTTCCCTGGCTTTGAAAAATAATTAAAATTCTAAAATAACGGGAAATGAAATGCAGCATCTAATGCAACTGCAACAAAAATTATTGTAAGATATGGAGCAGTTACTTTGTATGCTTTCCATGCAAATTCAGATGTAG
>SICY01000049.1 GCA_009697485.1 Nitrosarchaeum sp. | reverse complement strand
TTTTTTAATTTTATTAGTTAATGAAGAAATCAGACCTATGCCTCGTTCGGCTGTAATTATATCACAGTTTTCAGATTCTTCTTTGACACGACCGACTTCAAGTTCAGGAGCAATTATGGTAGTTTTTCCTCCTCTTTCCAACATTCCAATAGCTTCACCCCAAAATCCAGTAATGTAAAATAAGTTTTCAGGCTCAAATGTGACTAGTGTATCACAGTCGATCTTTTGAGCGAATTTGAGAAGATTTGTTCTTCGTTCCTTCACAAAAAAATATCATACCGTTTCTCAATTTATGTATGATGTAAAGTTTGTATAATGGAATTTTGATTTTTATGATTGTGACAGAAGAAAAAAAGAAAGTAGTTGCTCTATTATCTGGTGGTCTAGACAGTCAGCTTGCAGTAAGAATGATGCAAGAACAAGGCTTTGAAGTTTCAGCGGTTGCAATAAAGACCCCTTTTTGTGATTTTGATTGTGGTAGAGGTTGCGGTTTTGAGATTAGAGAGAGAGCAGACGATCTTAATGTCAATCTAAAAACAGTATATCTTGGTGATGAATACATAGAGATGTTAAAACATCCAAAATATGGAATTGGTGCTGGATTTAATCCATGTATAGATTGTAGAGCTATGATGTTTAATGCTGCAAAAAAACACATGGATGATATTGGAGCTGAATTTATAATTTCAGGAGAAGTGTTGGGACAAAGACCAATGAGTCAACATGGTCCTGCATTAAGAACTATTGAAAAAGAATCAGGTCTTGTAGGAAAAATTGTTAGACCATTATCTGCAGCATTACTTCCAGAAACAGATCCTGAAAAAAATGGACTTATTAAAAGAGAAAATCTTGGAATGATTAAAGGAAGAACTAGAAGAGCACAGCTAGATATGGCAAAAAAATATGGAATTGAAAATCCACCAAATGCAGGCGGTGGATGTCTTTTAACTGATCCAACATTTGGATTACGTGTAAAAGATTTGTTTGCACACACTGAAACTCCTACAATAAATGATATAGATTTGTTAAAGGTTGGAAGACATTTCAGATTCGATGAACAAACTAAATTTGTTGTTGGAAGAAATAAAGATGAAAATGAAATGATAAAGGCAATTGCGTTACCTGGAGATATTTTATTTCAGGCTCGTGATCATATGGGACCAGTTTCAATTTTACGTGGAAAAAATGCAGATGTATACGTGAAATTTGCATCTTCTATTACCTTAAGATATTCAGATGCACCAAAAGGAGAACAGGCATTAGTTATTATCAATAAGAATAACACAAAAGAAGAAATTATTGCACAACATGCTGAAGAAGAGTCCTACATTAAATTTAGAATTTAGGCATGAAATTTTTTTAAAATTAGTTAAAACTAAGGAAGAGTTTTTGAATGGGTAGATCGCATTTCCCTCAAGGATGCAAAAACAAGAAAATCCCACCTATTTGAAAGCCATCACTATACGAGATATTAGTGATGTACATTCGATAAAAGAAGATATCAAAAAAGAGATGATTTTAATTCTTAGAGTCACACCATTAGCTCAAAAAGATGTGGAACAACTTCGAAAAGTAGTTGAGGAATTGTATTCTATTGCAAAAACTGAAGGTGCAGATATTGCAAGATTAGGTGAAGAAAGAATTATTGTAGCACCATCTAGCATCAAAATCTGGAAACCAGAATACGATCTAAAATAGTTTTATTGCTTCTTGAACTTGAGGGTAATGAGCTGGGACTCTAAACATTCTTCTGATATTCATTGCTAGGTTTTCTGATTTTCTTCGTTCCCCGTGATTTACTAGTACTCTACGAAGTTTTGGTCTAAGTCTTTGAACAAAAGACATTAGTTGGTTATAATCACTGTGTCCACTGAATCCATCAAGTTTTTCAACGCTACAATTTATTGTAACAACTTCAACTTTTCCTTCTTTACCTAGCATAGTAACTTGTTTTGAACCATCTAAAACTCTTCTTCCCATAGTTCCATTAACCTGATATGAAACAAATAAGACCTTGTTCTTTTTATCAGGCGCAATATTTTTGAAATATTCTAAAACAGGTCCACCTTCTAACATTCCAGATGTTGCCAAAATAATACAAGGTGAATTATCTCTCATTGGTTCTTCTCTTGCATCTGCATGTTCAATATTTGTAAAGTATTCTGAATCAAATGGATTATCGTCAGTTTCCAAGATTTTTTGTTTTAGTTCTCTAGCTAGATATTCAGGATATGCTTCATGAATTGCTGAAGCTTCTGAAATCATACCTTCTGTAAAAACAGGTGCTTCAACCATTTCACCAGATTTCATGTAATGATCAATTACCATCATAATTTCTTGAGCACGCCCAACTGCAGGAATAGGAATGAGAACTTTTCCTCCATCAGCAAGAGTGTTGTTTACTGCATTAATGAAAGCAGATTCTACCTCTTGTCTAGTTGGTTGAATGTCTTCTTTTGCGCCATATGTGCTTTCTATCAACAAAGTTTCCACTCTGGGAAAATTCCAGCTTGCTGCTTCAAACAAAATACTTTTTCCAAACTTAATATCACCAGAATAAACAAAATTGTGATCACCATTACCAATGTGAAAATGACATAGTGCAGAACCCAGAATATGACCTGCGTTTGCAAGAACCAATTTAATGTCAGGAGAAATATCTGTAACAGTACCATATGGTAAAGTTATTGCCTGTTTCATGATTTGTTTCACATCTCTTTCTGAATACATTGGTGTTCTACCTTGTGCAGCAGCAACTTTGATTGCATCTAATTGAATAAGATTCATCATTGGTAGTGTTGGTTCAGTACAATAAATTGGTCCCTTGTAGCCAAATTTGCATAATGCAGGTAAAAATCCAGTGTGATCTAAATGTGCATGACCAATTACTATTGCATCAAGCTCATCTAATGTAATATCAAGAAAATCTAATCGAGGAAATGAATCCATTGGATGTTTTGCACCTGGATTAATACCGCAGTCTACTAGAATTTTACTTTCAGGAGTAGATAACAACATACAAGATCGTCCTACTTGGCTAAAGCCACCAAGAGTTATGAGAGATACCTCAGATTTTTGTGATAGTCGAGGTCTAAATATCTCATCTCCAATTTGCTTGAATTGCTTACTTCGTTCAGCAGATGTAAGTTTAAGATTTGCATTTATTGTTTGAATAGTACGTGATGGTATAGTGGTGGCTTTTCTTATACGTAATTTCCAACCTATTTTTTCAGTTATTTCAGCATGGTTGAATTCTTTTGCATCTCTTTGTAGTAACCAAGGTCTTTTAGCTTCAATTGAAACTTCGCCTGTAGCAGTATCAAAGAACACTCCTTGAAAATCTGCATCTTTTGGAATACATTCTGCTAGAATTTTTCTTGCGTCTTCTTCTGATTTTCTGATAGATTCATCAGTTCTTACAACAATTCTTTTTTTTATTATATTAACAAGATTAGAAATTGTTTCGTTATTTTCCATCAGATAACGTGGTGCACTTGTATACAGAGCAATTCTTGGTCCTTCGTATTCTATTTTTGTTACCTTAGCTTCTTTGGGTATACTTTGCAGTATGGTGGCCATCATGTTTTGGCTAGGAGGTAATTCTTTTTGTTGCTGTTTTCTTTGCATTAAATCACTAAAGTTCGATGATTGATTTCTTTTTTTCATCGGTCAATAGACGAAATCCGTCTTTATCCATTACCGCGATGTTAATTCCATCGCCAGTACCAATGTTTCTAACTATTGCGGCTTTTACTGCTCTTAGAGCTATTTTTTTTGCTTCTTCTATTGTTAGATCAGATCTATATTCTTCTTCTAACAAACCATATGCTACAGGAGAACCACTACCTGTTGTCACATAAGATTTTTCTTCAACTGAACCAAACATGTCGATGTTAAATAATGCAGGTCCATTTTTATCATAACCACCAAGAAGAATATCTGCCATAAACGGATAACCACGATTTTGATGAAATATGAGAGAACAGAGTCTAGCTAGTGAATGAATTGGAATTGGTTCTTGTTTTTCTACTCTATGAAGATTTGAATGATAACGAAGGATATCTACTATGTTCTGAGCATCAGCTACTCCACCAGCTAAAGTCAAGCCTGCATGTTCATCAATTTTTTGAATTTTCATGGTGTTATTGTTTGCAATAAAATATCCAGCACTGGCTCTCATATCGGCACACAATACGATACCGTCTTTAGCCTTGATACCTACAGTGGTAGTCCCATGCAGAATTTTTTCTTCAACGTTATTTGACAAAATACACCTATTAGAGATAATAGGAAATGCATGACACCCTTTTAAATAACTTTTTGTTCCATTGAAATGATAAATAATGACAAAAAGTCATGATCGCATGCAGTCGCATACGATGGAATTACCTAGGCTCATTGAGATTGGGGAGAAAAACATAGGAGATTTTGGAAAATTTGTAAATTCACTCAGTAAACCTAAAAGAATTTCGTTGATCAGTGGAATAAATGTAAAGAAAATTATTAAGAAAAAAATCGAAGATTCATTAAAAATCAATAAAATAAAATTTGTTTGGCATACATCTAGTGACAATACAATTACAGCTATTAATCAGATTCAAAAAGATGTAAAAAAAGATCAAAGTGATCTGATTGCAGGTATTGGAGGAGGTCGTTCTGTAGATACTGCTAAAATGATCGCATACAATCTTAGCAAGCCATTTGTAAGCATGCCAACAGCTGCTTCACATGATGGAATGGCAAGCCCATTTGTTTCTGTGGTAAGTGATAAACCACATTCAATTGTTGCATCTGCACCGTTAGGAGTGTTTGTAGATATCGATATTATACGTAAAGCTCCTGCAAAACTCTTAGCAAGCGGTTGTGGAGATCTTATTGCAAATATTATAGCAGTTAAAGATTGGCAGTTAGGACATGAAAAAACTGGGGAGTATTATGGTAGGTATTCTGCAGATTTAGCGTTGATGAGCGCAAAAATAGTGATGGAAAATTCAAGTTATTATGCTAAGAATGGACTTGATGCAAGGATAATTGTTGAAGCACTAATTAGTGCAGGAGTTGCATCGTGTATTGCAGGCAGTAGTAGACCATGTTCAGGGGCAGAACATCTTTTTTCTCATGCGTTAGATAAGATTGCACCAGAAAGAGGACTTCATGGGGAAAAATGTGGTATTGGATCTATTATGATGGCCAAGTTACAAGGGCAAGATTGGAAAAAAATTGCAAAAACTTTGAAAGATGTTGGTGCACCTACTTCAGCTAAACAGATTGGTTTAAAATCAGATGAAGTTGTTGCTGCCCTTATGATTGCACAGGAACTTAGACCAGAAAGATATACTATTTTAAAAGAAATTGAGATGACGGAAAGAAAAGCATTGAATCTTGCAAAGATTACAAATGTAATCTAACTTAAGCTATTTTTGGTTCAGGTGTTTTTTCTTCTTTGGTTTCAGGGTTCTTTGTCTGAGTCTGTTTATTTAGATGTGTTTCAATAAAGTTAACTTTTTCTAAAGATGAAACAAACTTGAAAATATCTAATTGAATAAAATGCTTCATTATTTGAAGTCCATCTGCTCTCAATATTTCTTCTGGAATTGTAATGTTTACTTCTTTGTCCTTTAATTCAAATGTAATTTTAGAATCCTCTAATGGCAATCTATTTTTCAGAATTCCATCTACTTTATCATTTGGAGAGTCAAGTGATTTTACTACATTAACATCATAAAGAATGGTTTTACCTGCATATCTGTGGTTGTAATCAATTTGGACTCTGCCTGAACCAATAAATCTTATAATTCCTCTTTTATTATCAACCTCAATTGTATCTCCTACAGAAACTTTTTCTGCATCTTCACCAAGTTTTCTAATAGGAATCATTCTAACTTTACCAGAATCTCTTTCACCAAATGCCTTGTCTGGTGTAACCTCAACTGTAAGTTTGTTTCCAACTGTTGTTTTAGCTAGTGCTTCATCTAATCCTTTAAGAACAGGATAAGATACTTCACCGATTGAAACAAGTTTTGGTTGATATTTTACATTTGGTTCATGAATAGAATGTTTTTTTGCATCTTCTTCAATAGTGGTATCAAAAATCTCTTCACTGTCTTTAACTTTAGCAGTATAATCTATTAGTATCAATGAACCTTTATTGAAAGTCAATGTGATCGGTCTCGAATTTCCTTATATTAAGTTAACATGGATTAGAGAGCTTTGAGTTTTTCTTCTGCTGTTTTGAGACCTGCTTGAGCATCTGTATCATATCCCATCATAGCTAATGTTGATGAAATTGCAGAAACTGTTCTCATTACATGATATTTGTTAACTTCTCCCATG
>SICY01000048.1 GCA_009697485.1 Nitrosarchaeum sp. | reverse complement strand
CCAGTTCCTGAATTTTGAGTGGATGGAATATGGATTATCTTCTCTTTGATTAAAAATTGGATTCCTTGAATGAATGAATCATCGTCAATGGAGCCGTCTGCCCACCAACCAGCATTCTTTTTAATCCAATCTGGAATTGCAGATGCAGGAATCACAGTTTTTGGCATTTTAGATTTTACCATTTCAAATTCAAATTTTTTAAAAATAGGTCTTTCAAAGTCGTCATACCCAATTCCTAACAATACAATTTGCATCGAATACTTGCCTTCTAGAGAAGCATCAAGTATTCTTGTATCAATGCCATTTGGTAAAGTAATTCCTAAATTATTTGGATTTCCACCAGTGTTTGCAATTTCTTTTCCAGATGGGTCCTTTAGACCATATCCATATCGTATATCAGTAGCCAGATTTCCTTTGGAATCAAAAAATACAATAGAAAAAAGAAAATCCTTACTTTTAGAATATCGAGAATCATAAGAGGCAAGAGCCTTAAATCCATTATCAAAGAAAAGTTCTTCAGATACTATTGATGATTGAGATTCAGGAATAATTGCAACATTTAGTTTAGAATCAGAGTTTTTGAATTGTTGTAGTTCGTCATTATTAATCATAAAATGTATTATGTCAGTATTTTTGCTTGAATATTTATCATAATGCAAATCTTTTGGAAGAATTAAAGCATCATTAACTTTGCCATAAAAGCTGTTCACATTTTGAAAAGGCAAGAAATTTTTTGGAATTTCAAAATAATTTTTCACAAAATCCATGTGTTCAACATGTGCCCAATTAAAAGGCATTTCAAAGATTATTGACTTGGAAGATTCATCATAGTGTAATTTTGTAATTGGATCTTGGAAATTTTTTGCAGAAATAGAATACTCAGTGCCAGATGCAACCATCTTAAACTGTTGTTCATTAGGTATGATTACAACAGTTTCAAAGTGAATATCCTGAGCAGTTTGGGTTTTTGGATTTTTTGCCCCTATTATGTCAGTTTTTACAGTGTATTGTCCAGTATTAACAAACACAGGTCCAGAAATCACAGGTATGCTAGAAGATGTGGAAGCTAAAGCATTTGGTACAATTGGATCAACGTCTCCATAATATTTTGTGCATTTCCACAGTTCTTCTTGCTGACACCCTGATTTGGGTTGTATTTTGATATCTAGCTCTCCGTCTTTATCAAAAAACATTTGATTTGCAACCAATTGCGTGCCATAAAATATTTGGATTCTATAACTGACACTTTCGATATTCACATTAGTCATAGGATCAAAAAATCGGATTTTTAGATTTGCATCGGAATATTTTTCAGGAGTAAAATCTGCTGGAATTAAGGATGTGCTTACGGTTACTTCCCCCATTCCAAAACTAATTGGGGGAGCTTGCTGACCGCCATGGTGCTGAGCAAAAGATAGTGGAAAAAAGATTGTAAGTGCCAGCATTATATAAAATAACCATAATTTTGATGTCATTTTTTGTAACGTAATATCTACAAAAATCATTGATAATTTCAACTTTTCAATCGCAGATGAAGGCAAATATACGATATAACGATTTAGTCTGAGTTTATTTCAAACATATTTCAAATATTATAATAAGTGATGAAATAATTAACAATATGTTTCTAAATCTTGCAGGCATATTTTTACAATCAACACAAAAGATCGAAACTTCGACGCTTGCAATAATTATTAGCTCTGTCACTGCTACAATTTTTGTAATCACATTATTGATAACTTGGAAAAGTGTCAGAGAGAATACAAAAGCAACATATTCTCAGCTATTGCGAGGATTCCATGAGGATCTTACAAACAGATTAGACAAAAATTCAATTCTTAAAACTACTGAAGATTGTCATAGATATGCAAATGATTATTTGAATACCATAGATCAAATTGCATTTCTAGACATACACAAAAAAATCCCCGTAGGAATTGCCAAATACCTCAGTAGATTTTTTGCTTATGGTTTGATAATAATTGATTGGTATGATCACATGGTAGGTGAGGATTATAATCAAATTGCTAGAAAAAATTGGCCAAATTATTTCCTATATTGTCAAAAATATGGAATAACAGTAAATCCAGATGACAGACTTCCAAAAATAATGGTAGATTATAATTCATTACGAGAAAAAGAATCAAAATAGTAGAACAGGTGAAAGAAAAATAATAGAATTTTTAATTAAACATTTAGAAGATTAGAATAAAAATTGAATATGATATAATATTATGAACGCCAGGTAAGGGATTCGAGCCCCTGCACGCTTGCGCGTAGCCGTTTTCGAGACGGCCGCCGTACCACTTGGCTAACCTGGCAAGAAATCTTAGAAGCATCCACATAATAAAGCAAATCAGAACTAGCACAAAACAAATGATTTTGGATAAATTAGTCTATATCAAATAATTCATCTTGAAAGCGCTTAATTATATGCGCTTTGGATTTATTCCATTCTTGCTCAGAGATATGATCAGAAAAAATAGAATGAAATGCATCAAAGGATTTTGAACTATTCATCAAAGTAACAATTAGTTGTTTTTCATCTGTAGATAATGGAAAATAAGAAATGATTTTTGGAAAATCATTTTGAGAATTTACCTTTATTTGATATATTTTATCTTTTAAATTTGCAGGTAAATTCAGATTCTTCATTGTTCAGTGTGATTTTTATTTTTTATATAACTAATTGTAATCAAAATAACACCTACAAGCATCTATCCTAGAATAGCCATGAGGAGTCATAATTCAAAAGATAAACACAAAATAGCATAAAAAATCAATAACAAACAATGGGATTGAATCTAAAAGAACTAGTAGTCAGGGAAAAGACAACACTAGAATCATTTTCGTCAAAAATCATAGCAGTTGATGCCTATAATGCAATTTACCAATTCCTAGCAAGCATAAGAGGTCCTGATGGATTACAATTATCAGATTCAGAAGGTAGAATTACTAGTCATCTTAGTGGGTTACTTTACAGAAATATCAATTTCCTGTCGTTGGGAATAAAACCAGTATACGTATTTGATGGAAAACCACCATCATTAAAAACTGCAGAAATTGAAAGAAGGAAACAAATCAAAAAAGACGCTACTGTGAAATATGAAAAGGCAATTGCAGAAGGAAACATGGAAGATGCAAGAAAGTTTGCACAGCAAACAACTAGCATGAAAGACGGGATGGTTAAAGAGTCAAAACAAATTTTATCTTATTTTGGGATTCCCTGCATTGATGCGCCCTCTGAGGGAGAAGCAACTGCAGCTCATCTGACAAATACAGGACAAGCATATGCATCAGCAAGTCAAGATTTTGATTCAATATTATGTGGAGCAAAAAGACTGATAAGGAATTTTACAAACAGTGGCAGAAGAAAAATTCCTAACAGAAATACATATGTGGAAATTGAACCAGAAATAATTGAAACACAAAAAACACTAGATTCATTGGGAATGACAAGAGAACAGTTAGTGGATGTTGGAATCTTAATTGGTACTGATTTTAATCCAAATGGTTTTGATAGAATAGGACCAAAAACTGCATTGAAAATGATCAAGCAACATTTACGATTAGAGGACATACCACAAATTCAAGAGCAATTACAGGAAATTGATTATGAGCAAATACGAAAAATATTTCTCAAACCTGTTGTGGCAGATGTAGATGAGATAGTATTTGGGAATGTAGATTATGAAGGAATGACTAATTATCTAGTCAAGGAAAGAAGTTTTTCAGAAGAGAGGATACAGTCATCATTAAATCGACTTAAAAAAGCGCTGGAAAAAAAGAGTCATAATTTAGATCAGTGGTTTCAGTAAGATTTGAATTTAATAACAAGTCAAATGTAAAATAAAAAATGCTGCAGACAGAGGCAAGAAAAATTCTCAAAGATGCACCAATCATGTGGAGGCAAATCAACGCTATTGGAATCATTCTGGATTGCAATTCTACTTATGCTAGTAAGATGGGATATTCAAAATCAGAGATTTTAGGTAGGCCAATATTTGAGCACGTACCAAAAGAATCATGGGAAAGCATGAATGATTCATTGAAAACATGGTTTGAAACAGGAAATGTATCAGATAGAAAAATTACGTTTAAAAAACAAGATGGCAGTACGTTTCCAGGCTTATTGCATGCAACTAGTCTTTATGATGAAAAGAAAAATCTGCTTGGAAGCAATACTGTAATTTTTGATCTTACAGAGATAAATGATGAGAAAATTGAAGAATTTGAAAAGTTTTTTAGCGAAGCAAAAAACAAACTAGATGAAATTAAAAACAATGAATACAAAAAACTAGATGAAAATTCCAAGTCAGAATATGACGGATTAAAGAAAATGTTTGACATGTTATTAACAACTGATTTAAAAGGATTAAAAAATTTCAAATAGAAAGCATATTAAAAATAACTTGATACTAATCAGATTTTGTTTTGATTGATTTTTGTAATTCTTCAAATACAGATTGAATTTCAGATACAGCCGCGTCATCTTCCAAGGTACTAATATCACCAATAGTTTCGTTATTAGCTATTGATTTTAGCAGTCGTCGCATAATTTTACCACTACGAGTTTTTGGTAATTTTGTTACAAAATAGATTTGCTTTGGAGTAGCCAGTGCGCCTATATCATTTCTTATTTTTATCAAGAGTTCTTTTTCTAAAATTATAGTGTCTTTAGTTGCATTTTGTTTTAAAACTACAAATGCAATAATTACCTCGCCTTTGAGTTCATCTGGAATTCCACATACAGCTGATTCTGCCACATCATGATGAGATACAATACAGCTTTCAAGCTCTGCAGTTCCTATTCTATGACCAGATACTTTGAGTACATCATCAGCTCTGCCCAATAACCAAAAATATCCATCAGTATCTTTTAGAGCATAATCACCAGGATAGTAACAATTTTTGTATTTTGACCAGTACACGTCACGGTATTTCTCATCATCACCCCAAAGAGTCAAGAGCATTCCAGGCCAAGGATTTTTGATCACAAGATAACCTTTAGTGTTTGGAGGTATGTCGTTTCCGGCTTCGTCCACTACCGAGATATCTAATCCAGGAATAGGTCGAGTTCCAGAACCAGGTTTTAGTGGAATTGTTTCCAATCCAGGCAAAGCAGAGATCATCATACCACCAGTTTCAGTTTGCCACCAAGTATCAATGACTGGGCATTTTTCTTTTCCAATTATTTTGAAATACCATTTCCATACTTCAGGATTGATTGGTTCACCTACGCTTCCTAACAATCTAAGAGTTGAAAGATTAAATGAATTTGGGAGTTCATCGCCAAATTTCATAAACATTCGTAATGCAGTTGGAGTTGTGTAAAAAATTGTAACTTTGTATTTTTGAATAATTTCCCACATTCGTGATGCATCAGGAAAATCCGGTGCTCCTTCATACATTATTTCAGTTGCACCATGTAATAATGGACCATAAACTATATAGCTATGACCTGTAACCCATCCAATATCAGCTGTACAAAAAAATACATCAGAATCTTTAATGTCAAATGCCCACTTGAATGTAGAATACAAATGTGTCAGATAACCACCAGTTCCATGCAATACCCCCTTTGGCTTTCCTGTTGTTCCAGAAGTATACAAAATGTAAAGAGGGTGAGTACTATCTAATTTTTCTGCAATACAAGTATCAGAGATATCATTCATTAATTCATTCCAAAGTATATCTTGTGAAGATAGAACGATTTTGCTTTTTGTTCTCTCTATTACAATAACATTTTGAACAAAATCAAAATCTTTGATGGCTTCATCAATTACTTCCTTGAGTTTTATTATATTACCACGTCTATATCCACCATCAGCAGTGATCACAATTTTTGATTTTGAATCGTATATTCTGTCTTTAATTGCGGCAGCACTAAATCCAGAAAAGATTACAGTATGTATTGCTCCAATTCTAGCACATGCAAGCATCGATATTGGTAGTTCTGGAATCATTGGAAGATAGATAGTTATCCTGTCGCCTTTCTGAACACCAAGTGATTTGAGGGCATTTGCAAATTTTTGGACCTGAGTCCACATGTCTTTGTAAGTGAGAATTCTGGATTCGCCGTTTTCACCCTCCCATAAAATTGCAGGTTTGTCAGCCTTGTTTTGATGAATGTCCAAGGTATTGTATGAGGCATTAATCGTGCCACCTACAAACCACTTAGCAAAAGGAGGATTCCAATCCAATGGTTTTTCCCAAGTTGAAAACCAAGAGAGATTTTTTGCTTGTTTTTCCCAAAAGGCGATAAAATCAGATTCTGCCTCTTTTCTAATTGTTGTATCATTATTTCCAAGGCCGAGGTTAATCTCTGACATCAAAATTGTGTAGAGCGTCAGACTTGTAAATGTTAAAGAAAAAATAAGTTAAAAAAAAAA
>SICY01000047.1 GCA_009697485.1 Nitrosarchaeum sp. | reverse complement strand
GCCGATAAAACTAGAGTTCAGTATATGTATCACCTAAACAAATTTGTAATTCATGTGGTTACAAAATTGAAAGCGTTAGTTAATTCTTTTGAATTAATTTCTAAACTCTATTACTAAATACTTAAGTTAATAGAAATAATATTATGAATATTGCCACTTGATAAAGAGAAACAGAAAAAATACATGAAAGAGTATTTCTCAAGACCTGGAAATAAAGTGAAACATAAAGAACGTATGAAAGAGTATCAATCAAGACCTGAAGTTATAGCGAAAAGAAAAGAATACAATAAAGAGTATGCTTCAAGACCTGAAAGAAAAGCGAAAATGAAAGAATACGCAAAAAAGTATCAATCAAGACCTGAAAGTATAGCACGTGCCAAAGAACTTAGAAATAAAGCGAAAATGAAAACATAAATTTCTAAACTCCTTTTGTGCCTAAATCTTTATGTTTCTAGAAAATAATATTATGAATATTGCCATACGATAAAGAGAAAGTAAAAGAATACAATAAAGAGTATTATTCAAGACCTGAAAATAAAGAGAAAAGAAAAGAACTTAGAAATAAACCTGAAAATAAAGAACAACAAAAAGAATATCATAAAGAGTATTTGTCAAGACCTGGAATTAAAGAGAGAATAAAAGAACGTAGTAAAGAGTATCAATTAAGACCTGAAGTTATAGCACGTGCCAAAGAACTTAGAAATAAAGCGAAAATGAAAAATTAAATTTCTAAACTCTTTTCGTGACTAAATATTTCATATAAAAAGGGTTTAGTGTCGAAAAGCTAGCTTTGAATAGGAATTTAAAAGAAAAAAATTTGCTTCACTTGATTATTTCTTTTTTGAAGCTTTTTTTGCTGCTGCTTTTTTCTTGGCTGCCATAATGCAAACGATGATTTACTTGAATTTCCAACGTTGATGTAAAAAAATTAGACAAAATGGATATTGATCGGAACACAATTTTAGTCTATTTAGAATTAAAAAATAATTGAATTTTATCAAAAATATTTAGTGATTTGCCAATTCATTATTTTGTATTGATTGAATCTGGATCGTTATTTCCTGGTAGATATCTATCTCCTAGTTCTGTCTTCATTTTTTCATCAAATTCTTCTTGTAATCTTGTCAGATAGATTTCTGCTTCCGTTTCGTCATCTGGAATTCCTGTATTTACATTATAATTGAAACCAGTTGCTAGATGGTAAAATTTCTCAAAGAATTCCTTGCAATCTATTACGTCTGCATGAGAATCAACTGATACTACCAGGCAATTACTGTCTTCTCTAAATTTTAAACAAATTTCTTCATCAATCATTGTATCTACTATCACTGCCATAAGATATGGAATTGATGATTCATCTATTCTCTGATCATTCTTGGCATTTGTTATCCATAATTCATAACCGTCTACAAGGTATTCAAACGTGCTAACTATGATTTCTCTGATATTGCTATCTAGATGCGCTAGTTTTGATTTCCATGATCTCTCTTCTTTATTTTCAGATTTCACATACATTACATCGAATTTTATTTCTTCGTGAGTTTGCTCATATTCCCAAATTTGCTTGTTTGTCCACATGGGTGAATACTTTTCGATGAGTGCTGTGGTTAATTTATCCAATATTTTGAATTAACTAGACGGTTGTTTATGCTTATCTTATAAAATAGATTAAATTTTAGTACTGTATTTTATTTTAGTTTTTGATATTTGATTTTAAAAATGCTAATGTGCATTCTGCAAGTTCTTTATCTGAATGTTTTTTGATGATGTGTTTGCAGTTAGGGCATGTGCCTCTGTCTTCCTCAATAAAATCATCTCCGACTTGTTTCATACAACATTCCATTAATTCTGCAGTAGAATGTGATTCCATGGCTAGTTTACATGTAGGGCATTCAGTCAAATTTTTCACCTATATGAGAATCAAAGCCCCTATCATGGGGAGTGACTTGTATCCAAGTCCTGTTATGATTGACATTAATGTAATGTTCCATACTTTGTATTCTTGCATCTAGTTTTCTATTTTGGTTTATCAAAATAAGAGTTTCTCAATTTTAAATTATTTATCTACTCATTCATGTTGACTAAAATATACGTGGATTTAGAATTTTATGACATGCTTTAGATGAAACAAATCATTTTTTTAATATTTTTTAAACAACTCTAGTTCTTCTAGGATTTTACCCATGGAATGTTTCCATCTTCTCATTGCATCAATGTCATGTGGTCTATTGTTTTCTAGTTCTTCTTTTTGTTTTAGTAATTCTTGATGTCTTTTTTCATCGATTTTTTTGACCATACATTTCCTTTTTGCTCCTATATTTGAATAAATTCCTCTATGATTAGTTTTGATTTTATCTTAAATTAATAGTTTTTAAAGGAAAGCAAGCAAGTTTAATGTCTTTTTTGCATCTGTCCCTTTGGGGGATATGTTAAAGCCATCAAACATGCAAACAGCCTTGCTTCCAATATTTTGTATATTCTAATTTTTGAAAAACTCTTAAAATAAAACATGTCGTGTTAATTGATCAAAGTGGTTTGAAAAAATGATCCATTTATGCCTGAATCTATTATTTTCCTAAAATATTCTCTAATCTAGGCATATCTATTTGGTTTGTGTTTCAAATTACACACACTGTTTCTTTTAATCTATCTTGAGATAGTATTACCGAGTCATCGTGTTTGACGGCATTCCTACGTTTGCCTTACAGACCATGCCCTAGAATTCATTGGCCGTCAAACACATCTTTAATTCTAAACCAAACATTTTCAAATCTGTTATGTATTGAAATAATCTTGATAATAATTTGCAAGGGTGCTAGAAAAATAAACAAAGTCGAAAAATGTAATTTTCTACATGATGGCACTTGGGGTGATGTACAACTTGTTGAACATCAAAAACAACATCGATTATTAGAAGATGAAAATTATTTGTGGCTGGGATTTGACACACCTCAATCAATTGGCAATTATAGTGGTCGTGATGGAAAAAGAATCTAAAGTTTTTATTGATTGTTTTTTGGTTGCTATTTTTTAAAACTAACGTAATTTTGTGGCTAATTTTTATAGTAGAAATCAATAATTTTATTCCCACATATGACAAACAATTTCATGAGTCAAAATAATACTATCTCTTGGTCTAAGGATTATTTTTTGGATTGGTTAGACTTTCAAGCTGAATCCAATCCTGCTATATTTGAGGATGTTCATAGTACCATCAAATATCGATATACTTGGACTGTGAATTCTGATAGTATTGGTAATCAAATTAGATTCTTTATTGAAAATATTAGTTTGATTGTTGAGTTTTATCCATTACTTTCTTGGGTAAGGCAACCACAAGCAACTTCTCAACTCTTAAACCATGAACAAGGACATTTTGATTTTGCAGAACTACTTCGGTCTGAAATTACAGAACAAATTCAGAATGTGTTTAATGGAAAAAAATTTCCTACTCGGGGACAAAATCAAGAACAACAAAAACAATTTGCACGTGAAGATTCTAACTTGCTAATTGCAAATGAAATTGAAAAATGGGAGAAATATCTTTTTGAAAAACAAGAAGAGTATGACAAACAAACTAATTATGGACAGATAGTAGAAAAACAACAAGAATATGATATAATGTTCAAAAAATTACGAAATACGCTCTAATCTACCTATTTTATGTGGTTTACATTTGTCTTGTTTTTTTCTTTATACTTGTTTAATTATTTTATTTTCAGGAATTGAATTGATGTAATTAACAAGACCGCGATAATATTTTAGATGAAAATTCAAGTCTTTGATTTCTGTCTGTTTTAGCTCTTCTAATTCTGGTCCAAACTCTCGTTTGTCTAATTGTATTTGATTTAATGTATTTTCATTTATTTCAATCATGTGAAATAAACTGTGTAATACTTCGCCTTTTGTTAGTGTTTTATCACATGATCTTTTTAGTAAAACTTCGACCCATTCCATATTTTTTATTTCAAAATTGTTATTTGTATTCCTGAATGTATATTTTCTAACCTTTGCTCTAATTTTGTTTAGTGATTATTAATTTGAGAAATGCAAAACGAGGCTAGCCTTTTTTTGCATTCTTTTTCTTATCCATTATCTCTTGATTTCTTTCAATGTCTGAATGAATCTCTACATGATCATACAAGGCTTCTTTAGAGTCAAAAAGTTGCTCGCAATAATAACACTGATGCATTTCTTGATTACGTCGATCTTAAATTAATTACTTTCTCTATATTTACGCCTGACTAAAATACTGATAATTTAGAACAAGAGAAGTTTATGTGAAAATCAGTGTGTTTCTAGTGCGATCTCTGTATTACAAGATGGCAATTTTCCTGACTCCTTTTTGAATTCTTCAATTAACTGGATTTGTCGTTCTTTTGGATTATTTGTAAATTCTCGTTGATATGACTGTGTTTTTTGCTTGCATTCGTTTCCTTCAAATCCGCTATCTACATATTTTGTAAACGTTTCTTCCAAATTCGTACTTTCTCCTATGTAGATCACATCTTTGTTTCTGTTATACAAAACATAAACGCCTGGAATTGCCTTGACAAATTTGGCACTTTCTAGCCATACTCTCATTTTGTCTTCTAGTAATTCCATGATCTATTGTGATATTACTAGATATTAAACTACATTAAAAAAATCTCTAATAATATTAGAACTTCATGCTTTTAATATTAAAGAAAAATAGATTTAATCCTGTCTCTTTTAGAAAAATTTCCAGAACAATTTTCTCCACGCGATATTCAAAAAAAAATCATATTGGAAATTGAAGAGAAATTAAAATCTGGTTACAAAAAAATCATTTTATGCGCTCCAACTGGAGTAGGAAAATCACTGGTAGGAGCAACTGTCTCAAGATACTTTGATAGTTCATTTACCATAACTGCATCAAAGCATCTTCAGGATCAATATATCAAAGATATTCCATTTCTTAAACCCGTTAAAGGAAAACAAAATTTTGTATGTCTAAAAATGATGGAATCTGAAAAAGTAGACAATACCAGAAAAGCTATGAGGTGGGGATTGACATGTGATAAGGGACAATGTCAGGAAAAAATAAACAAAAATGGTAAGGAAGTAATTGAAGTTTGTAAATTCAAGCCTACAATCAAACAAGTCGAAGACAATACTCACGAAGCTAAATCTTGTCATTACTATCTTCAAAAATACGATGCACTTGTTTCAAAACACTCTCTTTGGAATTATTATGCATTTTTTCAAATTATGAAATTTAATAAAAAACTCTTTGAAAATTATCTTGATAGAAAAGTTTCGATATTTGATGAATCCCATAAAATTGAAGATCAAATAATGCAGTTTATTGGATTTGATATATTCAGTGGTCAAGTAGAAGAGTGCAATCTAAATACCGCCAAATATGATCTTACTGATTTGGATTCAATGATACAACTAATTGACGATATTGCATATTCATATGCCAAAAAAATCAAAGATATCAAAGAAAGCGATTCATACCAAAAAGAGCCTGATTATGAATCAATTACAAGACTAGAAAGACGATATGATCGAGCTGCTCAGGCTAGAATTGATATTCTTACTGACAAGGATAATTTTGTAGTAAATGATCCCATTCAAGACTTGAATGGGAATTTTAGAACAATCTCCGTAAAACCTATTGATGTCTCAACATTTGCTAATTCTTTTTTCACTACTGAATATCAAATATTCATGTCTGCCACTATTGATAAATTCAGTTTTTGTGAAAATATGGGATTGCAACAAGATGATGTTACATTTATTGATACTCCAAAATCCCCATTTCCAATTGAACACAGAAGAATTGATCTTTTAAACATTAAACGGTTAAGCTATGGTTCTACTGAAAATGATGAACTTGAAGTCATAAAAACCATTGATAGAATAATGGATGAGCATTATGGTGAAAGAGGTTTAATTTTAACGTCATCTGTTCCACGATGTCAAAAAATCTTGAGATACCTTTCGCCAAAAAATACCCGACGAATCAGAATTTGCCATAGCTATAACAAAGATGGAAAAACACAAGATGAAATTATTTCAGAACATGCAGCTGATCCTACTGGTGTTTTGCTTTCTTCTTCACTGTGGGAAGGAGTAGACCTCAAAGATGATTTATCTCGATTCCAAATTATCGCCAAGGTTCCATATCCTAATTATAAAGAAAAAAGAACAAAAGCAAAAATGGATAAATTTCCTTTGTGGTATACTTCTCAGACTCTAACTAAATTACTTCAGGGATTTGGGCGCTCAATTAGAAGCGAAGATGATTGGGCCAAAACATATGTGCTTGACACTGCAGTTAACAATGTCTTTTTCAAGGCTCAAAAAATGATTCCACGTGCATACTATGATGTTTTAGGCATAGAAAATCTGTAGTAGACAACAGTAATTCAATAACAATAATGTAATTTTCTTTTCCTGTTATCTCTGAATTTTATTTTGATCAGCGATCTATAAACCTTGTGAGCAATTTGATCATATGATGTCTTTGTTGTAGAGCAAGAAA
>SICY01000005.1 GCA_009697485.1 Nitrosarchaeum sp. | reverse complement strand
AAAATTCCATCACTTGAATTTTCTTCTGTTCGTTTTTCATTAGTTATGGGCTTTGGTAATTCTCTTGGGTTAGTTATTCCCGTTTCTATTAGTTTTTCATTTTTATCCAGTGCTTTCCAATGTATTCCTGGATTTGTTTTATCTGTCTTGACTCCAATTTTTATAGATTCACCTGGTTTGACATATTCTGAAGATGTGAATATTATTACTCCTTGAGGTGTCTTCTCACCAATCCACCCACTTTCTGTTTTAAATGATTTAAAATTAATATCACTGCCTAACCAAATTCTAAATGAATTTACATCCTCTTTTCCACTGTTTGTAAATTCAATAATGGTAGTTTCTTCAAATGAAAAACTTTTTGCATTAATTGTTTCTGCTGCATATGCATTGATTGGAATAATTATTGCTACTGTTAAACATAACAAGGCTAAGGACAGGAAAACTCCTCCAGTAGAGGACTTGTTCATATGTTCAAGTTGCTTCATCTCTAAATTAAACCTTAAAGGATATTTTACTGCTTTTGTATTTGTTATTAGGGTATTTTTCATTAGCAAACTTCTTTAATCTTAAACTCTAGCCCTTTGAAATTTAGCCAAATCTGACTTTGTCATTACATTTTGATATTGTCGTATTCTTTCAGCAATTAATCTGTATAATGATCTAAATTGGTCTTTGGTTTTGTCTGATAAGAAATCCGTCTCTTCTAAGGTGATTTTTTCACAAATATATCGGGTGATTTCTTCATTATCGAATTGACCCCAATCATTATCTCTATGATCTTCCCAAATCTTTCTCAAATTGTCTAAAACTCCTTTCTTTTCCTTTAAAGTGACCTCTCTAGATGTGAGATTTGAATAGCCTTCTTTTCTTAATCTAATCTCATATGTTTGATTAACTGCATGAAGGTAATCTTCTAGAACAATATAGTCCTCAATTGATTCTAAATTCTTTCCATCTCTCTCAAAAAATATTGTCTGAATTGGTGAGAATTCATTTGATACTAACTGAGCTGAAATTTGTTTAGATTCATCTGAATTGTCTAATAAAATAAATGTTTTATATCCATGATTTCTGTAAAAAATCGCTAGAGGTAATACAGAATTTTTATTGTATGCTGCTACAACATTTAGTGGGTTCATTGAAATATTTGGATCCTGTAAAAATTTATCAAAAGCATTTAGATACATTGCATCTGACATTGTTTCTACAATAATCACTGGTCTAGAATTAGTTCCAACTTCTCTATCCACAATCGACTCAACTAATCCTCTTGATAAACCGTATAGTATCGGTGTCAGTGTTTTATCGTCTGCATTCCAGTAATCATAAAAAATTTTACTGAGATGTTTTCTTTTATCTAATTCTACTACTAGTAGGTTTCCAGGTGTATAATCAAAAATCATGAATGGTGAATGAGTAGCATACAAAACCTGATTTGAACCTGCCAAACTCTTCAATAAATCTGAAATTCCTCTTTGCTGTGTAGGGTGAAGATTTCTTGCAGGTTCATCCAGAAGTAATATTGCTTCTTTTAATTCGGCTCTTTGTGTTTCTGCTGCAAAGTTTACAATAAAAGAAAACGTCCATTTGAAACCCTCAGCTCTTCTATTTAGCAAGCCTGTATTGGTTACTGTTCCATCACGATGTACATCAGAAATTACAACACTCATGATATTTCCTGGATTGTATCTCAAATCAACATGGATTGGATCTCCTTTCCATGCAGGATTTAATTTCTTAGTTAGTCTGTTACTTGCAGTATTGAGTATTTTGATGCATTTTGATGGAGTTCCTTTAACTTCATCTAATGCTTTAATGTCTAATTCTGCTAAATAGAAAAGATTTCTTACCGTTTCAGCCTTGTCGAATTCTTCAACAAATTCTATCGAGCTCACTTGTTCTCCTTTTTCCTCTCGAAGATATTCATTTAGATTGATGTTGCCGTAGATTTTTTTGTAATCTGAAAAATATACAAAACGAGGATGTAATTCCGCTGCAATAAAATTCTCCAAAGCTGATTTTTCACTCTCTCCGCTAAGAAGTTTAGAGAACTGATTTTCAGGACTTTCATAGATTTTTTCCCACTCTTCGATAACTTTCGGCTCTTGTACGGCTATTACGTGAAATTGATTACTAAATTCAGCCATTCCACTATCAAACGCTTCCTGATTTTTTGGGGAAGAGCCTTCAAACAATTTTGTATCTATTTGAATTCTAAGATGATTTGGTATGGTATTTAAAAAACTCAATATTTGATTTGAAAAATTCTCCCAAGAGTTTAGATCTCTATTTTGCTCTTCGCTAATTTGAATATCTTCAAATTCATATTGCACTTTTGGTTTTTTATTAGTTCTAAATAATTTTATTTTCCTTATTTCAGGTAAACCTGGAAATGATTGTTTGAGTAATCTAATTTCATCTGAATTTAATTCAAATTCTCCTTCAGCTAGTTTGATTTCTCCTTTGAGTTCTTCTGATAATTCATCACAAAGATCTAATTCTGAAACCCTTTCATCTCTGTTCAATAAAGTTAGTGCTTGTAGAATTGTTGTTTTTCCACTTTCATTTCTTCCAACAAAAGCTGCCAAATCTCCTACTGTAATTTCACCAGAATCATGAATGCAACGATATGCTCTAACTCTAAATTTTCTAAGTCGCATCTAGCAATATTTAGTCGGCTCCGATTTAACTCATTCGTCAAATTCATCATAAGTATTGAAATTTTGCTAAATAGATATAAGGGAATTGTAGGTGAAAAAACGAAATGGCAACTAGACTGGCATACGTTGTATTTATTTTGCCTATTGTACTTTCAATTGCTTTTGGTTCTGTAGTTATGGCAGATGTTCTTCAATCATCTGACCGAGAGCTTAACATGTGGCGTGTTGGTCCAACAAATACCCTGACTCATGATAAATCCATTCAGATAATTGGATTGGAAAAACAATATCTTGCTTCCACTCCAATTGAAATACAAGTAAACGTTGATGATCCCTTTTTTGATTGTGGGGATCTTTATGTCACAATTTACTCTGGAAAAAACACTGTAATTATGCAAAGTGGATTTTTCAAACAATGTTTTGATGAAAATAATGTCCTTTTGCCTATAGATGATGAGTTTTCTGAAATAATAGATACACCTGGTCAATATGAGTTAGTCGTGAAAATGAACGATCAGAATCAAAAGAGTAGTATAACCGCAAGTGGAAAATTTACTATTAAATAGGAATGAAATCATGTATGGTTAGGAGTTATATTAAAAATTAAGGTGATTTGATGACAAAGAACAAAGATAAACTGTCTATAGGTGCAGCAAAAAAAGAAGTACCTTCTAAAGAAAAGAAATCAGCAAAAAAAGAAGTACCTTCTAAAGAAAAGAAATCAGCAAAAAAAGAAGTACCTTCTAAAGAAAAGAAATCAGCAAAAAAAGAAGTACCTTCTAAAGAAAAGAAATCAGCAAAAAAAGTATTGCCCAAAGAAAAGAAACTAACTAAGAAAGAACTAGAAGAAATTAAAAAAGAAGCTGAAAAAACATTAGAAGAAGAGTTAGAGGAACAACTAACAGATGAAGAGATTGAAAATTTTCAAATTGAAAAAGTTGACATGGAAAGACTCACAAATAAAATCTGTGATGTCTTAGCTGAACGCGAATCTGATGGAATGTTTCAAAGTGAATTATGGAAAAAACTTAAGCTTACAAGTAGAGACGGTTCTCGACTTGCATTAAAATTAGAAAGAATGGGAACAATTTACAGAGAAAAAATTCTAGATAAAGGTCGTTGGACGTATAAATTAATTCTAAAGAAAACACCCATTAGCACTCTGTCAATTGAGAATGCCCCTTGCCTTGTTTGTCCTGTGGAACAAAAATGTTCACTCGAAGGAGAAATCAGCCCTCGTAATTGTCAATTTATTGAAGACTGGGTGCTTGCTGACATGAAAAAACCTGCGAAAGTCAAATGAAGCTCATAGATGCGCGACGAGATCAATATAGAAAATTAGCTCATGAACAAGGATTTCGAAGCAGGGCTGCATACAAACTCAAACAACTAAATCAATCTTATCGTATTATTGGCCCTGGATTTTATGTTCTTGATTTAGGATGTGCGCCTGGAGGTTGGACTCAAATGGCAGTCAAATTGGTTGGTAACAAAGGTAAGGTTATGGGCATCGATACATCATATGTGGAGGAAATTCCTGGCGCTCATATCATTAGAGAAAATATTGAAAATGAATTTGTAGTTGATGAAATTTTATCTTATTTTGAAAGAAAAGTTAATGCTGTAATATGTGACCTTTCACCGCAAGTTACTGGAAACTGGTCTGTTGATCATGCAATACAAGTTTCATTGAATTATGAATGTGCAAAAATCATGGACAAAGTTTTAATGCATAAAGGAAATGCAATCTTCAAAGTTTTTGATGGGGAATATTCTATGGAGTTTAAGGACTATATCAAAAAGAAATTTTCAAGAATAAATCTCACAAAACCTGAAGCAAGTAGAAAACAAAGCAGTGAATTATACTATGTCTGTTTGGGATTTATCGGCTGATCTGAGAACACTGATTATTTCATTTACGTTGGCATTTGTCCTAAAACCTGTAGGGCAAAATGATGTGGGGCTAGCCAAATAACCGCTTTTTTGTAAATTTTTTATTGCATCTTCTAATTTTGGAGGAGATGATTTCATTTTCGATGCAATTTCATCCAGTGTAAAGTAAATTCCAGACATTTCAGACTCTGCAAGACATTTTTGTAATGTTTTTTCACAAACTTTGTCTACTGATAACTCTGGTATTTTTAAAATCATACTTTCTACAAATTCTTTATCAAAAATTTTATCAACCCATAATGGTCCTCCAATGCTTATTTTTGATTTACACAGTTCGCATTCATTATTTTGTTCAAGCGTTATTTTTCTATGACCGCAGTTTTTACAATGTAAGATGTATCCTATGTTTTCTTTTTGATCCTGTCGAATAAGAACTCGCACATATGTTCTGTAATAGTGCATATTGCTTTCCGCAAATAGTGGAACGATCTCCACACCCATTCTTCCTGCAACCATTCTGAGACATCCTAAAATTAATCGAATTGCCATCTCATTACCATATTCGACCCTTATTGGAACTCCGCCGTACTTTCTCTTGCATGCATTTTGATAAAGCCCATTTAGCACTTGAAGATCAGTCGCCGTTGTAGAGAGCATTCCGCCGTGCATAGTCGCCCTTATCCCACAATCAAAAAATTGCGATGATGAGCCAAACGGATCTATGTCTATGATTGAGCCTCTTTCCCCTTTCGTGGAATATTTACTAAGAAATCGACATACTTCCATTTCAGAATATTCTATGTTTTTTAAATTGTTTAGATGTGCTGAATATTCTGCTAATCTTAATGCCGTTGGATTTAGATCATTAATTACTACCTTGTCTACTTGCAATTCATTTGCAACCCGTAATCCTCTTATGCCAACACCTGACAATCCATCCAAAAATATTTTTGACCCTACAAAATTTTTCAGAAAAGATCCATATGCAATTATCGAGTAATCTCTATTCAATCTTGCTTTTGGATTAAAAAATGCTGGTTCTTTTGGTGGAACTTTATCTGTGATTGATTTTTTTGGAACCAATATTTTTGTCTGCCCTTCTATAATTTCCTCAAATGTTTCATCTGGAATTTGCAATTATTATTCTGTATTTGCTTGACCTATAATGGTTTAATACGTGTGTTCTAAGATAGAATCCGTGCAAATTTGTGGAGTGGATGATGCTGGACGCGGTTCGATGTTGGGGCCTCTTGTAATTGCTGGAATATCTTTGAACAAAACTAATGTTCGTAAACTGTCATTGTTGGGTGTAAAAGACTCAAAGCAATTAACTCCAAAGTCACGAGAGGAACTTTATAAAAAAATAATTGAGTTAGTCGATGATTACTATGTTGCAAAAATTTCTCCAAAATCAATTGATGCCAGTGTTAAGAAACATGGTCTTAATCACCTAGAAGCTAAATACATGGCCAAAGTTATCGTAAAATTAAATCCTGACACCTCATATGTAGATTCATGCGATGTTAATCCACAAAGATTTGGAAAAGAGATTGCAAAATTGTCAAATAACAAAAAAATACGATCATATCACCACGCCGACAGTAGATTTGTTGTAGTTTCTGCTGCATCAATAATTGCCAAAGTTACTAGGGATAGAGCAATAGACAAACTCAGAAAAAACCACGATTTAGGAAGTGGATATCCATCTGACTCTAAAACCATTAATTTTGTTAAATCCTATTATCATGTTCACCACACCATTCCCATTTTCGTGCGTAAAAGTTGGAAGCCCACTCAAAAAATATTGAACAAAAAATTAATTTAGAAACTTTGCAATAACCATTGCATGATCCTTATCATATGGATGAAGATCTATTACTTGCAGGATTTCAAAATGTACTTTCATCTTTTCTATTTCCTCTTCTATGATTCTTTTTGGAGATTTTGTAACATCAATACTTCTTGTTTTTATTACTAAAAAGAAATAACCATCTTTTTTGAGATACATTTTACAGTTTTCTATTGCAATATTTGTTTGATCAGGCTGTGCTATGTCTACATACACTACATCCACTTTACCAAATACTGAAAAATACTCTTTTGGTTTTCTTGCATCTTGCAAAATCGGCATTATGTTTGATCTATGCGATGCAACTCTATCCAAAAAATCTCTGGCTACTCTACTTGCATGCTCCACTCCAAAAATTACTCCTGCTGGTCCAACAATATCTGAAATGTGGCTAACCGTTGTACCAGTTGATACGCCAAGATACAATACAGTTGCTTTGTTTTTAAATGGAAATATTTCTAATCCGTTCATTATCGCTGCAGCTAATTTACTCCTAAACGGATCCCATAATCTGTATTCTACCCCTTTTTTTGTAATTAATTTTTCTTTGTATACTTGATTTCCTATAACCAAATTTTCAGTGGCTAGCTTTTTTTCACCATCTGAGTTTATCCAAAAAAATTCATGACTATCTTCTTTCAAACTTCGTTCTCTTTTTGTTTTTATTTACTTTAGAATCTGTTCTTTCTCTGTAGTTTTTATTCTCTCTTTTAGGTTCTCTACTTTCTCTCCTTTTAGGTTCTCCACCTTCTCTTCTAGAGTCAGTACCTTCTCTTCTTCTGAAATCTCCACCTTCTCTTCTAGAGTCAGTACCTTCTCTTCTTCTGAAATCTCCACCTTCTCTTCTAGAGTCAGTACCTTCTCTTCTTCTGAAATCTCCACCTTCTCTTCTAGAGTCAGTACCTTCTCTTCTTCTGAAATCTCCACCTTCTCTTCTTCTAGATTCTCCGCCCTCACGTCTGAATAGTTCTGGTTTTCTAGTTTCTCTTTCAGTAGGGTTTTCGTATTTTTTACTAATTTCGTTTACTCTAACGTTAAGTTTTTCTAGTAAAGTTTTGTTGATGCCTTCTCCATACACATCGACTCTTGCAGCTATGACTGCCTTTGCAGCAATTGCTCTTGCAATTTTTCCTCTCTGCCATCTAGGTGCAGCATGAACCATTGCATGCTGAAACAATAATCCATGTTTTGGTGGTTGAGCTCCTGTCTTCAATGATCTAAAGAGTGCTTTTTCTGCACCTATTACCTGAATGGTGCTTGCAGGCATTGATGCTAATTTTTTTAGACTTCCAGCTCTTCCTAATATTCTTGCACCTACTGCAGCTCCAAGTATAGCTGTAAGATTTGGTGCAACAGTTTGCATTTCTGATTCAACATGGTCTTCTAATTTTTTTCGTAAATCATGAAAATCTAGAATTTGTTTTGCAATGGATTGCACAATTGATAAATTAACATCTGAAATATCTCCACCTCTACTTTTTGATGCAAGCAAAGAAATCATCTCTGCTTTTGAATCCGGAAATCCCGCTTCTTCATACACTTTTTTTGTTAATGATTCTCTTTTTCCAGCCAAAACAATTTGTGCATAACCATTAATGCTATCTATTATGTTGTCTAGTTCTGGGAAATGTAATCCATACCACTCTCGTAATCTTGAGCTAAGTCCATTGGCAATTTTGTCAATCTCATCCAATGAGTTTATTGCCTGAATGATATGAAGATCTGGACTCTCTGAAACTTCTGTTACTTTTGACGATGATAATCCCATTGCAAATTCTCTTAATTTAGATAATACATCAGGTATACTTTCTGCAAACCCTGCATCAACAATTATCTGAGGCTTTGCTGCTTGAATTTTTTCTAATTCTGCTTCTTCCATCATTTGTGCATCTATGGAACTTTTTTTCAATAATGTCATCAATGACTCATCACTTACTGTGACTCCTCTTTGAAGTGGACTCAGATAATCTACAAGTTCATTTAATCTTGACTCCTTTTTTTTCACAGAAAGATAATCTCTAACTGAGTCTTTGAAAGGAAATGCCTTTTCCATCTTTTCGTCTTTGAAAACTATGATTCCCAACTCTGTTAAGATTACAGAATACATGACTAGCTAATTTTAGGTCTCCTTTTAAAAAGGTACTAGAGCCTTGTGAGTCAACTATTATATTCGAAACTACGTATATCATTCAAAGTGGAGCCCAGCCTGGTTACTTCTATAGGAAAAATTCAACTAGACAGACCTGTCATGCTGGCCTCTGGCATATTGGGTATTTCCTTAGATGTCTTTAATCGACTTTATCGTTCAGGTGCAGGTGCTGTTGTTAGTAAATCTCTCAGCACGGAACCATGGGATGGATATCCAAACCCTACTATTTTTAGTGTAAATGGCGGTGGATGGATTAATGCAGTTGGATTGTCAAATCCCGGTGCCCCAAATTTTGCAAAAATGATAGAATCTAACAAAGACGTTCCGATAATTGTTAGTTTGGTAGGCTCTATTCCTGAAGACTTTGAAATGATGGTTAAGCAATTTAAAAACTGCAAAGTTACTGCGTATGAATTGAATTTGTCATGCCCACATGTTGCTAAAGTAGGACTAGAAGTAGGAGATGATCCTGAACTAGTCAAGAAAATTGTCAGTACCATGAAAAATTCTACCGATGTACCGGTTATAGCTAAAGTTGGATTGGGAACAACTCATTATCTTAACACTGTAAACGCTGCAATTGATTCTGGAATCGATGCAATTACTGCAATCAATACAATCAGAGCGATGGCAATTGATGTTGAAACTCAAAGACCTATCTTGAGTAATAAATTCGGTGGATTGTCTGGCACTCCGATTAAACCCATTGCATTACGATGTGTTTATGAAATTTCTTCTAAATACAACATTCCTATAATTGGATGTGGCGGAATATCTACATGGGAAGATGCTGTCGAATTTATTTTGGCAGGTTCTTCTGCAATTCAATTAGGAAGTGCAATTGGTGATAATTGGATGCATATTTTTAATGATATTAATCAAGGAATACTTCAATACATGAAAAGAAAAGGTTATTCAAAAATAGATGAGATGATAGGTCTTGCAAAGAAATCATAATCATACAAAAATTTGTATAGTTGAAAAAGTAATTGATGAAACTCCTACTGTCCGAACTTTGATTTTCTCTGATGATGTAATGTCTGCTGTTCTCCCGGGTCAATTTGCAATGGTTTGGATTCCTGGAATTAATGAATTACCAATGAGTGTGATGATTTCTCAAGAATCTGGCAAAGCTGCGTTTACCGTAAGAAGACATGGTTCTGCATCAACTGGATTATTCAATATTCAAGTAGGTCAACAAATTGGTGTAAGAGGCCCATATGGAAACTCTTTTGATTTAAAACAAGGAAAACTTTTGCTTGTCGGTGGCGGAACTGGTCTTGTCCCCATGATGAGATTATTGACTTTTGTTAAACCTAGTGACGATGTTACAGTTTTAATTGGTGCAAAATCAAAAAATGAAGTTTTCTTTGAAGATTTGACAAATAATCTATTGAAAAATAATCCTCACCGTGTAATTGTTACCACTGACGATGGAACTTATGGTGAAAAAGGATTTGTTACGAGCATGGTTGAAAAACTAGTTAATGAAAATCATTTTGATGGAGTGTATACGTGTGGTCCTGAAATAATGATGTACAAAACTGTACAACTAGCACATTCTAAAGGATTGTTTGTTCAAGCAAGTCTTGAACGTATGATGAAGTGTGGTGTCGGAATATGTGGAAGCTGTTGTGTAGGTGAAGACTTGGTTTGCAAAGATGGTACTGTATTTGACGGTGATCATTTGCTGTCAAACAAGGAATTTGGTCATTTTCATAGAAATAAGGCTGGAATTCTAGAAAATTATTAGATCTGACCAGCAAGGTTTAAAATAAATCATGAAATTATTGCGTTGAAGAGTATTGGGTAATCCGAAAATTGTTTTAACTGCTGATCGTACTTTGATGTCTGCATATCGGGGTTTGTCATTGGCTACATTTTTTGGATGTGCACCTGCAGTTGATCCTAACCGTGATAAAAACAGCCTTTTGTATAAAATTCTAGGAAATCAAGTAACTCCAAAGATTCTATTTGATTTTATTTGCAATTACATTCCTCATACTAATGGTGTGGCAAACTATGCCCCATATGGACTACGAAAAGTAGAGGCAGGTTTACTCCGAGATGGTTTTAGACGTGAAGATGTAGTTGTTGCACATCCAGATCATATTGAACAATTTATTGGTCCTGATACCCAAGTTGTCGGCACATATGAAATGGACCCATTGGGAATGGGACCTGTTACAATGACTTTCACCTATGGTAGAAAACAAACCTCATATGATGAATTCTACAATACAGAACTGCACTACAGAATAAAGGCTGCAAAACTAAAAACAGGCAGTAAGGCCAAAGTCATTTCTGGCGCTTCTGGAACTTGGCAATACAACTATGATCCAGAAAAAATCGAGGAACTTGGTATCTATGCTATATTGGAAGGAGAGCTTGGAGGCATTGCCCCTGAAATTGATGGGCATGCTGGTAGATTTTTCAATTATTTAATTAATGGTGATTTTGACAATATGGATCCGTTCAGAAAACGTAGTGACTTTAAAGTAAACATAAAAGAATTTGAAAGAAACGGAAAAAAAATCCATGGAAGATTTGTAAATTTTTGGGATAGACCAGATCTAGATGAGATTCCAGAAATTGTAGAACCAAGTATGCATGGAATGGTTGAAGTGATGCGTGGTTGTGGAAGAGGTTGTAAATTCTGTGATGTTACATTAAGATCATTAAGATACTATTCACCAGAAAAAGTCAAACGTGAAATTGAAGTTAACATCAAAAAAGGAGGTGCAAAATCTGCTTGGATACACAGCGATGATATTTTTGTTTATGGTATGGATCCTAGAACTGCTAAAGGAATGGAGCCAAACCGAGAAGCTCTTGAAGAACTATTCACTGCTATCATGTCTACTGGTGTAGGACACACAAATCCAACTCATGGTACTCTGGCAGGCGCAATAGCTGATGAGAAACTCATTCCAAACCTTTCAAAAATTATAAAATCCAGCCCCGATAATATGATTGGAATTCAAGCTGGTTTTGAAACCGGAAGTTTGAGATTAATTGGAAAATATGCCGATAGAAAACTTGCTCCATACTCTCCAAGTGAATGGCATTGGGTAGTAAAAGAAGGCGTCAAAACTTTGAATGAGGATTATTGGATTCCTGCATTTACTTTGATTATGGGTCTTGATAATGATGAGCAGCCAGAAGATTCTTGGGACACAATTCGTCTAATCACTGAATTAGAACATGAACAACCGGATTCAATGTTTACTGCTACCGCCCTTACCTTTGTTCCAATTGGGTTATTGGAAAAATCTGATTTCTTTAACATTGGAAATGAAATGACTCCTGCACAACTAGGTGTACTCTATAAAACTTGGCAACATAACTTCAAGTATGGAATTCAAAAATTCATGACCAAGACAGGTGCAAAAGGACCACAGAGATATTTCTTTAACGCAATTGCAAGATCTTTGGGTGGTATTCCTCTAGGTGCAATGGAAAGATATGCACGTCACAAGAGCAAAGAGCACGAAAAAGTTATTGAAACTATAAAGACAAAATACTGGTAATCATACAAATACATAAATTTACTATTTTGCCTTCCTAAATTATGGCAACTCACGGTTCACTTACCAAAGCAGGTAAGGTAAGAGGACAGACTCCAAAAGTTGAAGGAAGAAAAATAGTCGGTACAAATTCTAGTCTTAGAAATAAGAGTAATTTCAAAAAGCGATTTGCCTTGGGAAGATTTCCGGGACAAAATAAACCTGGACAAAGAAGAAAGAGACGTTAGCTCAAAACTGTTACAAGTTGTTTTTTACGGGTATTTTATCCATCACAGACTTGACACAACCAGAAAACGATAACATTATAAAGTAATAGTACCGTACTATACGGTATGGTAGAAGATTTAAGATTAGATAGTTTGGAGGGCGTAGGTCCTGTAACTACTAGAAAATTATCCGATGCAGGAGTACACAATGTTATGGATCTTATCGTAAGAGGTCCTGTGGAAATTGCAGAAATAACTGGAATGGAAAAAGACACTGCAGAAAAAATTGTCAACAAAGCAAGACAGTATCTAGTTGAAACTGGTTTACTTTCCAGAGATTTTGTTAAAGCAACCGAAGTCTACAAGCGTAGACAAGATATTGGTAAAATTACAACTGGTACTAATTGCCTTGACACGCTATTTGATGGTGGTGTTGAAACGCAAGCTCTCACTGAAGTTTATGGCGAATTCGGTTCAGGTAAAACTCAATTTGCACATACACTATCTGTAATGGTTCAAAAACCAAAAACAGAAGGTGGGTTAGATGGGGGTGTTTTGTATATTGACACAGAAAATACTTTCAGACCAGAAAGAATTGTATCTATTGCCCAGGCACACGAGATGGATCCAGAAAAAGTTCTTGATAGAATAATTGTAGCACGTGCATACAACAGCGCACATCAAACACTAATTCTTGAGGAAGCAGGTCCTGTGATTGAAGAAAACAACATCAAACTAATTGTTGTAGATTCTGCAGTTGGATTGTTCCGTGCTGAGTATCTGGGTCGAGGAACATTATCAAACAGACAACAAAAACTCAATCACTTTGTTCACATGTTATCCAGAATTGCAGAGACTTACAACTGTGCTGCAATTGCAACAAATCAAGTCATGGCATCCCCTGATGTTTTCTTTGGTGACCCAACTCGTCCAATAGGCGGAAACGTAGTTGCACATACTTCTACGTACAGAATCTACTTTAAGAAATCAGGTAAGAAACGAATTGCACGAATGGTAGACAGTCCTCATCATCCAGAAGAAGAGGTAATCTTTGCTCTAGGTGAAGCAGGAGTGATGGACCTAGAAGATGCAGAAAAAAAGACCACTAAAAAGACAACAAAAAAAGTGACTAAAAAAGAAAAGGAATCTGAGCCAGAAACTGCGGTTGAATCTGCTGAACTAGAAACGGTTCAAGCCATAGAAGATGCTGATTCTGATGATTTAGAATCAATAGAAGAGTAACTCTTCTTTTTTCCTTTATTTTTATCATCTACAAAACCCAAATTTTGTTATTTTATTTTAGATTCAAAATTATTCAAATTTGATACTTGGTTAAATTATAATATTATAACAGTGCGATAATTATTAGATATGAGAGATATTGTGAAAATACAATGACTGATCTTTACCGTTTACTACCTGAAGAGATGGAAAAGATGGTAACTGACATGGATCAGCCAAGATATCGAGCAGATCAGATACTATATCCTATATATTACAAATTTCCAAAAAATATCTCTGAGCTAAAACAGCTACCAATTGCAATACGAGATAAACTAATCGCAGATGGATACACAATTGGCTCTGCAACTGAAGTTCATAGAATTGTAAGTGATGATGGAGATACAACAAAATTGCTTCTTAATCTTGCAGATGGCACACCTGTTGAAACTGTCCTCATACAGTACGAATCATCAAAGATTGGAGGTCATCCTAGATCTACTATCTGCGTTTCAACTCAGGTTGGTTGTGCAATGGGATGTATCTTTTGTGCCACTGGACAGATGGGCTTTGAGCGAAACCTAAAGGCAGAAGAGATTGTTGCCCAAGTAATTCACTTTGCCAATCTACTTATGCAAAGAGGCCAACATGTAACAAACTTGGTCTTTATGGGAATGGGTGAACCGCTTGCAAACTATGATGAGACAATACGTGCAGTTCGATTACTAACTCATCCAAGAGGTTTTGGAATTGGACAGAGAAACATCACAATCTCCACAATTGGAATAATATCTGGCATTGACCGATTAGCAGAAGAAGATCTTCAAATTGGACTTGCAATATCATTACATGCACCAAATGATGTGTTGCGCAAAAAATTGGTACCTACTGCAGGACCTCATTCTGTAGAGGAATTAATTGCAGCAGGTAAACGTTACTTTAAGAGAACTGGACGACGTGTTACATTTGAATATGCTCTAATTGAAGGTGTCAATGACTCTCCAGAAATTGCAAAAGAATTGGCTTTGCTTTTAGAAGGTAATGGCTCTCATGTTAATCTAATTCCAATAAATCCAACTGCAGGAAATTTTCAGCGACCATCCAAAAAAAGCGTAATTGATTTTGAAAAGATTCTACTCAAATCTGGTATTAACTGTACAGTAAGAGTTGAGAAAGGCTCTGAAATTTCTGCTGCATGCGGACAACTTCGAACAGACATTATCATCTGATCAAGACTAGAAAGTGTTAAAATAGGGTCCTTAGGAAATCTACTCAGATATGGCAACTAAGAAATCCCATGGTCGTTCACATGGATTTAAGCATAAAGCAAGAGCTGTAATGACTAAAACTGCTCCTAGAGGCGTATCTTTCTTACTACGAGAATATCATGAAGGTGAACAAGCCCTTGTCATCATCGATCCTAGACAGCACAAAGGATTGCCACACAGACGTTATCATGGAAAAGTAGGTAGAATAACAAATGTTGGCAGACGTGCTATTACACTTGATGTAAAACTAGGAAATAAAACAAAAACCTTAATCACTAGATTAGATCATATCAAACCATTCGGTGTATAATCATGGAAGAGATAAAAAAGAAACAAAGCATCTCTCTTTCAGAAGTTAAAGAGATTTTAGGTAAAGTTGATGTTGAAGAAATGGATCAAATTCAGCGCTGGACATATGATTATGTTTCAAAATTTACAAAAATTGATCCTAAAGATGCTAAAGAAATGAAAAAACAACTAATGAAAGATTGTGAATTAACAGAAGAAGAAGCTGTTGAAATTGTAAATATCAGACCTACCAGCTTGGCTGAACTACGTTCATTTACATTTGGTTGGAAAAAACTTATTCTTGCTGAAACTTTAGAAAAAATGCTAAAAATAATCAAGAGGCATTCTTAAGTTTCAAGGAGAAATTTATTTTGTACAGGGCTCAATCCCCACCTAGAAAGTATGAGGAATATGCATATGTTTTAGATTTCAATACACGTGGAAAATCTTCTACCGTACGTGGACGTGAGGGAATTATTATTACTGCAATTGGCGAAGACAGACTTACAATCTTGGAAGTTCTTGGAGTTCCAAATTCAGCATTTGATGTTGGAGAAAGAATCTACATTGGAAAAGAAGGGAGAACAAAAGTTCTTTCTGTTTTAGGAAAGCTGGAATATGGACAAATCTCCTCATCTGCCCAAAGCGAATTACGTGGAGTTGTTGACAATATTGTAACTCACAATGAGGCAAGATTTGTAGATTATCTTAACAATGCAAGACCATTGACCCCAAGAATTCATGCACTTGAATTGATTCCAGGAATCGGAAAAACATACATGAAAACAATGTTAGAAGAAAGAGAAAAGAAAAAATTTCAAAGCTATGCAGATTTGCAAGAAAGGGTAGGATTCAAAGAACCAATCAAGCATATCTCAGAGAGAATCATGGATGAGATTACTGGCGAGAGTAGGATGAATCTCTTTGTCAAAAAATGATTAAACGAAAAAGACTGGGCCAGCACTTTCTAACCTCAAATGCAATAGCAAAATCCATTGTCTCTGAGGCTAAAATCAGTAAAAATGATGTAGTGTTTGAGATAGGTACGGGATTGGGCATTTTGACTCCATTATTGTGTGAAAATGCAAAAAAAGTGGTTTCTATGGATGCAGACAAGGAATTGTATGAAAAAGCAAAATCTCGTTTTTCTCATATTGATAATCTATCCATAGAATTTGGAGACGGGTTCAAAAAACAAGACACTTTTTCCATTTTTGTATCTAATCTTCCTTACTCAAAAAGCAAAGACGCAATAGAATGGCTAGCGACCATTCCTTTTTCTCATGGTGTAATTATGGTGCAAAAAGAATTTGCAGAAAAACTACTCACCAAGTCTGCAAAAAGTAGAAGATCTGTTAGCATCATTGCAAATTATGCTTTTGAGATTGAAAAATTTTTAGATGTGGGAAAGAACAATTTTTCTCCGCCCCCAAATGTTGATTCTGTGGTTCTTAAAATTATTAAAAAAAATTCCCTTGAAAAAGATCTCATTCATGTAATAAACAAAATGTTCTCATATCGACGAAAAACAATTCAAAATATCTTTAAGCAGTTTGGAAAAGAAACCATAATAGAGAAACGACTAGATGACCTTTCAGGTGATGAAATAATTGATCTTGCAAAAGAAATTCTTAAGAGATGAGGAATATTCTCCATCTGAAGATACCTTCTTCATTGCTGATTATATTGAAAAAGAGAAAGGGCTTTCTGCGCTAGATGTTGGAAGCGGATCCGGGTATCTGACAAAACTACTGTCTGAAAATTTTACATTTGTTGTTGGAACCGACATTAATTTTGTTGTATTAAAAAATCAAACATATAGCACAAAAAATTTGGTCTGCTGCAATGGCTCTGATGCACTAAAATTAGAATTTGATCTAATAGTGTGTAATCTTCCATATCTTGCAACAGATGAAATTTTGGATGCTACTACTGACGGAGGAAAAGACGGATTTGAAATTCCTAAAAAGATATTTGATTCAATTCATAAAAATATCAAAATGGGAGGCAAATTCCTCTTTGTAACTTCGTCTCTTTCTGACTATCAAAAACTAATGGATTACGCACAAAAATTGGGTCTTAGCCCTAGAATTCTTGCAAAAAAGAAACTATTCTTTGAGGAACTAATCCTAGTTGAGGCTATGAGACACAAGTAGAATTTTACTTTCGTAATTTTTCTTTTGCATATTTGATAATGGCATCAGTCATCTGTGTTGTGCTAGCATTGCCTCCAATATCCCATGTTACTACTTTTCCTTCATTGATTACTTGCTCTGTTGCAGCAAAAATTGCATTTCTAATCTCTGTTTCTCCTAGATATTCTGCCATCCAAGCTCCCGAAAGAACTGTTGCAGTTGGATTTACTTTGTTCTGTCCTGCAAATTGTGGTGCACTTCCATGTGCTGCTTCAAACATTGCAAAATCATCTCCCATGTTTGCAGAATAAATCAATCCGATTGATCCTACGAGTCCAGACGCTAATTCCGATATGATATCCATAAACAAATTCGTGCTGACCAAAACTGCTCCATTGAATTGTTCTGGAGCAACTACCATTTGCTGAGCCATGTTGTCAATGTAAATTTCTGATAGTGTGATGTCTGTACCTTTCACCGCCTTTTGTACTTCCTCCCAAAATATGCCGTCTGTTTGCTTTAGGATATTTCTTTTAGTTATTGCAACCATTTTTTTCATATGGTATTTGTTTGCCCACTCCACTGCAGAATTCATAAATCTCCTGCACCCCTGTCTGGTAATCTTTCTAATTGCAATTGCAGAGTCATCTGTAATCTTTACTTCTATCCCTGTGTAGAGACCTTCAGTGGCTTCTCTAAAACAGACACAATCTAATTTTTTATTTGGAGTCAGTCTGTCATATGTTTTAGTTGGTCTGATGTTAGAGTATAATTCAAATTTTTGACGTAACGTTACAGCTACACTTCTTGGGGCATCTGGTACTGGTATTGTAGTAGTAGGCCCTTTAAAACACGCATCAGACTCCTCCAGAATCTTCATTGTTGCATCAGGGATGTATGATTTGTCTTTTCTTCCATTCCTATCCCATTGCTCAGAGCCTGCATCACAGAGAATTATTTCTGATTGAGAGTTGCATTCTTTTAAAACTCTGAGCATAGAATCTACAACTTCAGGCCCTATCCCGTCTCCTCTCATTACTGCAGCTTTTTTGCTCAAAACTGCGAGATTTTGAAGTGCTTATTATTTAATTCTACCTTGGTTCTGGAATTTGCCACATATTTTCTAGAGATAGTTTATTAGATGATCTAACGGAAATAAGAAAAATGTTAATCGTACAAATTTCTGATCTTCATGTTGGTTCTCAATTTCTTCAAGATAAATTTGATCAACTTGTAGATGAGGTGAATCGACTTAATCCTGATGTGATAGTTGTCACTGGCGACTTGACAAATGAGGGGTTAATGCAAGAATATGAAAAATGTACGACATTATTAAAAAAATTTAATACAAAAAAAATTATCGCCGTCAGTGGGAATC
>SICY01000046.1 GCA_009697485.1 Nitrosarchaeum sp. | reverse complement strand
CTAATTTGGCGCGTTTATCCATTAATTCTACAATTCCAATTTCTCCTGCTGTTTCATTAGATGACATCCCTCTAGATTTCATATTCGCATTTTCATCGGTAATTCTTTCTTCAGTCATCTCTCCACCTTCTTCCTTTTTGAATTTATCAAACATTTTATGTTCTCTTTTCAAAATGGGAATAAAAAGTTATTATGAATCTCAAAGCTGACCTAGTGACTGATTTTTTGATCATTGAAAAGAAAAATGGTGGCTACACCACCAAAAATTGAATTTCTAAACTTGATTAGAATCATAAAAAATTTTCCACGTTTACTATTAGTTGTCTAATATGAAACAATATGATACTAATCTACATCAAGACTTTTTAGACTAGAATTAATCAAATAACCTGACCTTTGCCTACATTTCTGTTATATTTCTAGAAAATATGATTCTGTAACTAATTTCTTAGTCAATTGTTCTTTGTATTGCGTATGAGAATTCTTGGATAGCTCTTATGGATTAAATGTGTTCAGATAATGTTTCACCATCTATTCTTTATATATCAAAACTAGCTAAAACCAATCAAAAATCATCAAAAACTTCTCAAAAAATAATTTTTTCTTGGGCTTTTAAAAAATTTGATTTTTATGTGAAAATTTTAGGCATATAAAAATTTGAGATTTTCTCTCACCGCAGTAATTTTTGCTAAAATTATTAATTTAAAGAGATGAAATACCTGTTCCGCCATGCGTTCCGCTTCAAAGTTTCAAACTGTCCCTCATTAACCAATTAATCCTATACTAATACATGTCAAAACAACAATACAGGTCCGAAATGGGCATAATGGGTGACATCTTAGACGTAACTGCCGATGGTGGTCGTACTGGAGTCATCGTATCTGCAATCTCTCGCAAAGCCAACCTATCTCACTATGCAGTACTAGACAAATGTGAGAAACTGGTAGAAGCAGGCTTGGTCGAGTCAGTCAAAAACGATAGGAATAGAGTCTTCTTGATTACTGAAAAGGGACTTCAATTTTTCCAGGAATTCAAGAGATTCCAGGGACTTGTCGAAAGTATGAATCTGAGATACTAGCCATGAACCCAGAACTCGTACCTGCTCATAGGGGAGAGTCTATTCGAGAAGATGGAATGCTTTTTGTAAGGACTGATGGTATTCTCGAAACAATGGTTAAGGCACCTTTGATACTTGCTGGCTTAATTATTGTGGCAGTAGTGATGCCTCTTCAGACCTCATTCAGCTCTACTCGAACTCTTGAACTTATCATTTATTCTGATGGATCCACACATGTATCTACACAGATAGACGTAGATCCATTAGAACCTGATTTTGAGCTTGATTTGTTTGGTAAATCAATAGATAATTTTGTTGCAGTAGGAGACGCTGGATTTTTGTTATCTGAAGAAATAATTGAAGATAAAGCAATAATTGACACATTTGGTTCATCAAGTATTATAATTGATTATGATATTCATGATTTAGTTTCAAAAGAAGGACGAGTTTGGACATTCTCATTTGATTCTCCATCCGATTACACAGTACTAATGCCAAAAAATTCAGTCATAGTCGGAATAAGTGGTTTACCAAACAATATGGAAATAGTAGATGAGCAAACAAAACTCAATCTTACTACTGGATTATCTGAAATAAACTACATCTTTGGTACACCAATTAATCCAACAATTTCAGATGAATCACCATTTAATTATGTTAATGCTGCAATTATTGTTGGCGCAATTATAGCTGCAGTAATAGGTGGAATATTAATGCTAAAAAGAAAGCAACAAAAATCCTTACCATCAATTATACAAACAGAATCTATTTCTGAAAAACAAATTGAAACAAAATCTATTGACACAGAAACTATATTCAGTTTCAGACCTGAAATGCGTGAAGATGATAAAGAAATTGTAAAATTTATTTCTAATAATGGAGGTCAAGCACTTGAAAGTGAATTAAGAAAGAAATTTCTTCAACCAAGAACTACTATGTGGAGAGCTGTAAAACGATTAGAAAGATTAGGAGTCATCGAAATTGCTAAAAAAGATTTACAAAATTTAGTAAAACTGAAAAAAGATTTGGAGGAAGAGAAATGAAAAAAATAACCTCATTTGTATTGCTGATTTTAGTATCTAGTATGATTCTAGGTGGCATGACTAATACTGTTCAAGCCCAAACTGATCCATCAATTCTTCTAAAAATTGCAAAACATGCCCAGAAACAACTTGAAAATCAGATAAACCAAGACTCATCAGATAAAACAAAACAACTTTTCAAAGATGGCGCACAACAAATTAAGGCCTTGGAAGAATCTCTTAGAAATAATGAAATTGATTTAGCAAAACAACATTTTCTTTCTGCAATGAGAATATTCAAAGAAGTGTCTCAACAATTATCAATCAATCAATCTTCCCAAGTAGAAATGGCTACTCTTAAAGCTACAGCAGAAGATCCTTCTGCTGATCTTCTTAGAATGCAAAACTATGTTGATAATCTCAAGACAATTGCTAAAAAATACAATACATCAGTTGATTTTTCTGAACTAGACAGTCTCTTTTTAACAGCAAAAAAACAGATCATAGATAGACAATTTGATGATACACTACAAACAATTAGTAAAATTAAACAAATTACTGTAGATTTCAATAACGAAATTCGTGAATATGCATCTCAACAAGAGCAATTTCGTGCTAAAGAATATGCCCAAAAATACTTAGAACAACTGGATAGATTAATTGAAAATGCAAAGAACAAAGGCTTATCTGAAGATATTATCCAAAAACTTGAAACTGCTAGAGAAAATCTCTCCTCAGCAACAAACCCACATGAGATAATCAAACAAGTAAGAGAAATCATATCAATTAAAGAACAATTCGAGTTAACAAAAAATAATCGACTAGAATCTAGAGTTATGCAAATTGAAAAAATATTATTCCAATTATCCAACTCTGATAAATTAAGTCAAACTGATCTAGAAGATGCTAAAAAAACACTTCAAACCATCAAACATCACTTATCTCACGGTGAATTTGAAACAGCAAATGAATTATTACGATCATTAGCAACATTACTAGAACAATTTCGAGATTAATCATCTTACTTATCATAAACTTCATATACATTTTCTAAACAGAATTGAGCATGGCTTCTAAGGCAATTACTGTTGGTGTAGGAATTCCAATGATCGTAGTTGGTGCTTTGATAGCATGGTTATTGGCTCCATTACAAGGTGAAATGCAAAATACAGTAGAATTCGTGGGAAGCTTAATTGGGATTTTAGGAGTAGTCTTCTTTATTTCTGGCTTATTCTATACAAAAGAACCTGTAATGCACTAACCAAAACTCATTGAATAAATAATGAAAAAAATTACCACAATTACTTGAAAGTTAGATTATTTGAGATATTTACATCAGTTGAAGGCGAAGGAATTCTTTATGGTACAAAAACGCTTTTTGTTAGATTAGCTGGCTGCCCATTTACCTGTTTTTATTGTGATACCAAAGAATCACTCCCACTTGATTCTGGAAAAGAATACACAATTGAGGATGCGTGTAAACTAATAGATTCTAATCTCAAAAATCAAACATATAAAGTAAATTTTACAGGCGGTGATCCATTAATTCAACATGATGCAGTAGCTGAACTTGCAAAATATATTCAAACTAAAAAAATTCCAACGTATCTAGAGTCATCATGCTTTGATTCTGACAGATTCAATCACGTATTACCTTTTATTGATATTGTTAAAATAGAATTTAAGACAATAGATTCTGATTTTGTAGATTCTAAACACTATGAAAGATTAATTGATAATGCAATGAAATGTCTTCAATCATCTGTTGCATCTAAAAAAACTACATATATCAAAATAGTTGTAAGCTCCAAAACTAAATTAGAAGATTTCAAAGATTTAGTTGATAAAATATTTCATATTATTTCAAAGCAAGACATTGATGGATTCATTATACAACCAACATATGGTATTGCAGAACCTTCATTAGATCTATTGCTAAATTTGTATGACATAGTTTATCCGCATTACATTGATGTCAAAGTTGTTCCTCAACTTCATAAATTCATTGGAGCACCATAATCTTACTACCAGCCTAGAAATCAGATTAGGTTCAAATACTAGAAAAAATCTGTGAAAACATCAAATGGATAAAGAACGCGTAAAAAAACTTGTTAGAGAATTAATCATAGAAATTGGTGAGGATCCTACTCGTGAGGGTCTTAAAGACACTCCTGAAAGAATTGCAAATATGTATCAGGAAATATTTGGTGGATACGAGTCTGATTCTGAATTATCGGTACAATTCTCTGAAGATTCTGATGTAGTTATTGCGCGTAATATTCAGTTTTATTCAATGTGTGAACACCACATGTTGCCATTTTTTGGAAAAATTCACATAGCATATTCTCCTAACGGCAGAGTTTTTGGAATCTCAAAACTGGTAAGATTAGTTGAAAAATACTCTAAAAGACTACAAATTCAAGAACGCCTAACCAAGAATATAGCTGATGAGTTATTTGCTCAGGGCGTAAAGGGGGTTGTAGTTTTAGCTGATGCAGAACACTTCTGTATGAAAATGCGGGGAGTTAGAAATGATGCAATACTTACCACATCTGCATATAGAGGAATTTATGAAAATAAGGAGGAAAAAGAGAACATTATGACTATGATTAGACGACGTACCTCCGACATATCACTTTAGGTTCTCCTGAAAAATTAAATAATCAATCTTTTAGACAAAAACCATGGGAGCTAATCCTAATGTCCACATTCCAAAAGAATCATGGCCTAACTGGACATGGTATGCAATTGAATTTGGAATTGTTATTGCAATTTCAATGCTAGTTTCAAGAGAAATTACCAATTCCATACAAGGACTAACTCCAGAAATACAAAATTATGTATTCATGGGAATTGTTGGCGGAATATTCTTTATTTGGTATATTATAATTAGAAATTTTGTTTTCAAAAAGAAGATTCTTGATAACAAATACTAGATACTATTTTAGGTATTTTGTTTTGTCTATGATACCAGCTTTTTGAAAGGCTATTTTTCTATTATTACAAGATTCACAACTACCGCAATGATATTTTTTGCTGGAATAACAACTCCATGTTTTGAAAATGGAATTACCCAAAGTTTTAAAACCAATTTTCAGCAAGTCACTTTTTGAAAGACCCTCACGATACGGTGACCATATTTTGATATTTTTTCGTAATCCTGAATCTATTCCATCAATCTCACCTTGATTAAAAGCCGATTCCAGCTTTTTTGCAAATACTGGTCTACAATCAGGATAGTGTTTATCACCTGTATGCGCACCATATGCTACAAATGGTGCATTAAGAGTAAACGCCCATGCTGAAGCAATTGACAGAAATACTGCATTTCTAATTGGAACAACAATGGAATAATCAAACTCACTTGGAATTTTCCTCTTTGAACTAGTTAAAACATTAGAATCTCCATACAATTCTTTCATAAAACCAATATCGATAATTTTATGCTGTTTTAGTCCAAGCTTCTTTGCAAAAGTTTTTGCTGCAACAATTTCTCTGTTCGCTTTTTGACCATATGAGAACGAAATTCCATAAAGATCATATTTTGATTTCAAATAACTAACTACACAAACTGAATCTACTCCACCACTAAACAAAATAACTGCTTTTTTCATAAATTCTCTTTCTCAATTATTTTTTTATTACTAGTGCACCTTTACTTGGCTTACAAATTACAGTTTGACATTTGGTATTTGCTGATGCAAATCCTCTAGACATTGCTAAACTTATCTTCTTTAAATCTGCTGAACTCTTTGAAAATGCAATTACTGAAGGACCTGCACCGCTAATTGTTACACCAAATGCACCTGCCTTGAGAGCATTTTCTTTAACCTTGGCAAATCCTGGTATCATGTGTTGTCTTGCAGGCTCTACAATCACATCTTTTATGGAACCTCCTATCAACTCGGGATCTTTTTTCATAAATCCTGCAACAATTGCTGCAGCATTTGACAAGTTTGCAATACTGTCAATTAAGCTGACTTTTTTAGGTAATACACCTCGTGATACCTTGGTTTTCTTTTTTGGAACCTCTAGTTTTGGAACTGCAACACACATTCTTAGATTCATTGGTGGTTCAATCTTGATTACATTTAGAGGATTTGTCCTTACTATTACAAATCCTCCCAATACTGATGCTGCTACATTATCATAATGAATAGAACCAGCACTAGCCTTTTCTCCAGATCCAGCAAACTCTACAAGCGTGTTTTCATCTAATTTCAATTCATACATCTTATCAAACGCAATTACAGTAGCTGCTGCTGAAGCTGCACTACTTCCCATTCCAAATCCTGCAGGAACACCCTTTTTTATTTTAATTTCTATGCCATCTTTAATTTTGAATTTTTTTATCATATTTTTAACAACTAATCCCGCTGTGTTGTTGTCTGGATTTGTTGGAATGTCATCTTCAGTAACTATGCTTATCCCACTTT
>SICY01000045.1 GCA_009697485.1 Nitrosarchaeum sp. | reverse complement strand
TTTCACCAGTCAAATTAAACTCGACGACATTTCGTCCAGTTTCTGCTAGTGCACCACAATCAGTTACTGCGAATGCCTGTGGCATTACAAGCTGTAAACCGCCCATTTGGTGGATTTGTTCAATTACATTGGCATCCATTTTTGAGGTGTCAAGTGATTGTCCACTAAGTTGGGTTTGTGTGTATGTGCTTCCGAATAGCGTTGCTCCGATTACAGCTACTGCTGCAATTGTAAAGAGCATACTTATTCGCTTATTCATTAGCCAACGTGATTTATGGTTCATATATAATAATTCCCAATCTGGTAGTCGAGATAATTTGGAAAAAACGCCAGAAAAAGAATGAATACTGGGGAATTAAAGGCTAGAATGATTTGGAATTTAGACTAGATGAAGATTCTTTGGGAAAAGTCAAAATCCCAGCTAACGCATACTATGGAGCATTCACAGGAAGGGCGATTAAACAGTATCACGTAACTGGTAATAAAGCACATACTAATTTGATAAAGTCATTTGTCATGATTAAAAGATCTGCAGCAATAGCAAATATGAAGACAAATGCGATAGATGCAAAACGTGGAAAGGCGATAGTTGCAGCATGCGATAAAATACTGTCTGGGAAACATGTGGATCAATTTGTAATAGATATGATCAACTCTGGTGCAGGAACTGCATTTAACATGAATTCAAACGAGGTCATTGCAAATGTGGCACTAGAGATATTACAAAAACAAAAAGGTCAGTACCAACATCTGCATCCAAATGATCATGTAAACATGTCACAGTCAAGTAACGACACGTATCCAACTGCAATGCATGTTGCAATTCTGATAAATCTCAAAGATGTAATTCCTGGAATCGACATATTAATAAAATCATTAACAAAAAAGGCAAAAGAATTTTCCTCATTTAAAAAAATTGGAAGAACACATTTGATGGATGCACTGCCAGTAACACTTGGAAGTGAATTTGCAGCTTATGCCACATCCATTACAAAAGCACGAAATGCAATTGTTTTAGCTCAAAAGGAATTACAAAGTGTTGCATTGGGTGGAACTGCAGTAGGTACTGGTGCAAACACACCAAAAGGATACAGAAAAATTGCAATAGCAGAACTAGCAAAGATTTCAAAATTATCACTAACACCAGAAAAAGACATGCAGTATTCATTGCAAAGTAAATTTGCAGTTGCAAATCTTTCAGGGGCATTACGTAATTTGGCACTTGAAATTGGCAAACTCGCAAATGACATCAGATTAATGGCATCAGGTCCAATTGCAGGATTAGCAGAACTTGGAATACCGGCAGTTCATGCAGGCTCATCTATCATGCCAGGTAAAGTAAATCCATCATTGGCAGAATGCATGAACATGATTTGTTTTAACATTATTGGAAATGACACTGCAGTAGCTTGTGCGGCTCAGAGTGGACAGTTTGAACTAAATGTAATGTTGCCAGGTATGCTAAAGTGTATGTTAGAATCTACAGATATGCTGAAAAATTTCTTGCCAATATTTTCTGCAAATCTAATAGACGGATTAACTGCAAACAAGGAAAAACTTCGAAAGGACATAGAAAATAGTCCAGTAATCGTAACACTCCTTACACCAAAAATTGGCTATCTAAAATCCGCAGAATTATTCAAAGAATCCCTAAAGACTGGAAAACCCATTAGAGAATTGGTAACATCAAAGAAATTGATGACCAATAAAGAAATAGATACATTGTTTGGATAAATCATGGCAAAGATTTTCGTAGAAGCATACGGGTGTTCTGCTAGTTTTGCAGATTCTGAGATGATTTCAGGACTAATTTTAAACGGAGGACATACTCTTGTAGAAAATTCTTCAGAATCTGATCTAAATATTGTTGTAACATGCTCTGTCAAAGATTCAACTGCAAACAAAATGATACATAGAATCAGATCATTAAAATCAAAACCGTTGGTTGTTGCAGGTTGTCTTCCAAAAGCTGAAAAGAGTACGGTAGAAAAAATTACAGAAAAAGCTAGTTTGCTAGGACCAAACTCATTGGGAAAGACACTGCAGGTAATAGACTCCACATTAAGGGGAATAAGATACGTGGCACTGGAAGATTCAGATTTATCAAAAGTAGGACTGCCAAAAGTAAGATTGAATCCAGTTGTAGGAATTGTAGAGATATCTAGTGGATGTATGAGTGAATGCACTTTTTGTCAGACGAAATTAGCAAAAGGGGATCTTACAAGTTACAGAATAGGAGACATTGTAAGACAAGTTGAAACTGAAATTAGCGAGGGATGTAAAGAAATTTGGCTGACATCTACAGATAATGGATGTTATGGGTTTGACATCAATACAGATTTACCAACTTTAGTAAAAGCAGTATCTGAAATTCCACAAGATTTCATGATACGTGTTGGCATGATGAATCCAATGTATATGCCAAGAATAAAAGAAGAATTGATAAAATCTTATGACAGTGACAAAGTCTACAAATTTCTTCACATACCAGTACAAAGCGGCAGTGACAAAATATTGAATGATATGAAACGAGGACATACAGTGCAAACAGTCAGAGAAGTTATAAAAAAAGCCAAAGAGCGATTTGCAAACTTTACAATATCAACAGATGTCATAGTAGGCTTTCCATCAGAAACCAAGAAAGATTTTGAGAAAACAGTTGAGCTCATAAATGAAATACGTCCAGATATGGTAAATCTTTCAAAATATAGTGCAAGACCAGGTACAGAAGCTGCAGAGTGGGACCAAATAGAGACATCAGAAGTAAAAAGCAGAAGTAAAGTTATCTTTGATCTGATAAACAAAATATCATTAGAAAACAACCAGAAATGGATCGGTTGGAAGGGCAAAGTTTTGTTTGATGAGGAAACAAACGAAGGCATCAAAGGAAGAAACTTTGCATACAAACCTGTAGTTGTAAAAGAAGAAATCAAGATCGGGCAAACACACATAGTCGAAATAGTGGATGCGACTACGCGTAGCATTCTCGGAAAGATCGCAAGCTAAATTTTTTAGATCGGAGATTTGATTAAAATAACGTAAGAAGGTTTTTTATCCAAATTAGAGAATAATATTTGAAATGAGTTTTCAAGTAAAAGAACCAATCTTAGTTATCGGTTTAGGCGGGGCAGGCTCAAAATTAGCAATACAAGCCAAAGAGGCTCTAAACTCAGATTGTCTAATAATTAGCAATGACCAAAAAGACATTCAATCAGACTGCAGTTCAATCAAGGTCTCAACTGATTCAGTCATTAATCCATCAGTTCAATTAATCAGAGGCTCAGCATACAAAGTTGCAGATCAGATAAAGTCAAAGATTTCAAATTATTCTACAATTGTACTCCTGACAAATCTGGCAGGAAAAACAGGTTCTGCAATATCACCAGTAGTTTCAGAAATTTGCAGAGAATCAGGCAAGGGACTTGTTTCATTTGCCATAATGCCATTCAAATATGAAAAAGATAGAATTTTCAATTCTGGTATTTCATTAAAAAGAGTAAAAGCAAATTCAGAGTGTACCATTGTATTAGATAATGATTCACTTTTAGAAAGTAATCCAGACTTGAGCCCAAAGACATGTTATGACATTGCAAATAATGCCATAATGCACGTAGTTGGTTCCCTAAAGTCTTCAGAAATACCAAATCAAACAAATATTCTAACTACAAGCAAAGATGGACAGAATATAGAAGAATCATTAAGAGATTCACTCAAAATGCTCTATGAAAATGCACCACCAAACGCAGTAAAACGCTCAATGCTTTATGTCGTTGGAGGAAACAATATTCCAGTTGGAATTCTCAATTCAATTACAAATCTAACTAGCGGAATACTAAGTGAAAGCAGTGCTCAAGTAGATTTGACATCATCTTCTAATGAATCCAAAATAGTAATGTTATCTTCAATTCAAGGAATGACAAAATTTGAAAAATATGACCCACTTGGAATTATTCCACAAGAGAACACACTAGACTGGTCACACCCAGACTGCAGTATCGACTATAAACTTGATCTATACCAATTAGAATAAAATAATTTTATAACAGTTTTTTATTAAGAATAGAATTTTCTATTTAGATTTTTTTGCTACTTTAGATGGTGCAACTTTCTTTACTTTTTTAGCTGGTGTTTCTTTCTTTACTTCTTTAGCTGGTGTTTCTTTTATTTCTTTGACTGGTGCATCTGGTGTTACATCATTGACAGGTGTATCTTTCTTTGAATCTTTAGATGATTTACCTTTCTTTGAATCTTTAGATGATTTACCTTTCTTTGAATCTTTAGATGATATTTCTTTAGATTCTTTTTCATCAGTATATGGAGAAACTAAAACATATCCTTCATCAGTTTTACTCATTCTAACTCTAATTTTTCTTGGAGGACTTCTGACTCCTTTTGACCAAATTTGATGAGCAAGATCTTCCTCAATTCGGATATCGGCTGTTTTCATATGATGACGAGCAAATTCCCTAATCATGTTAATAGCTCTAGGTGCACGGTGTGTATCTACGGAAAGTAAAACTTTACCCAAATTGATAGTATAGACTCTTTCTAATTCTTGAGACAACTATCCAACCTCCACATCTGTTGATCTCCAAGCTCTACGTTTTGGATTTGATCTAACGGTTCTCTTTGTCCTTAGAATAATCCAAGCTGGCACAGGTGAAGTCTGTCTTGTCTTTTTTAACAGACGAATTTTTCTTGGAGATGACTTACGTGCAGCCATAATTTTCAGGCACGAAGAGCTCTTTTTAAATGAATCTCAGAGATTTAGTCGATTTGCTATTTGTTTTAGGATTCTTGCAGATGCACCCCAGATAATTTTATTTTGATATTCAAACGTATACATTTCTTGAATTCTTTGGTGAGTTGGATTTGGATCATCTGCCATTGTTTTCAAAAAAGATTTGAGAGGTATGTGTAGTATTTTTTCTACTTCAGAATTTGCTGAAAGTGATGTAATTTCATCAACTATTGAAACAAATGGTAAAATGGTAAAACTGGAATTGAGAGTTACAACAGGTTCTAGTTGTCCTGTCACTTGGTTTTTTGAAATTCTTAAACCTATTTCTTCTCGAGTTTCACGCAATGCAGTTTCTAAAAGATCAGAATCATTTGGATCGAATTTTCCACCTGGGAATGAAATTTCCCCAGCATGCAATTTTAGATGCATTGGTTTTTCAGTCATCAAAATAATTGGATTCTTACCATAAATCACAACAAGTATTGATGCAAGATTGGTTGTTCCATAATGTTCTATGATGGGATCAATTTTACTTGAAAGTGAAGAACGTAGGAATCTCAAGTCCACTATGATTATAGTGATTATCTATTTTATTGAGTTTGTGTTTTAAAGGTTTTAACCAAGTTAAATTTGAGATTCTTTATGGCGGTCATCTACGAAATAAACCCACCAAAAATTCCAGATATCAAAACATCAAATGAGGAAACAAATTCATTATTGTCAAAACTTGTACAAAGAGTTTCAGATATCAGTACGTTATGTGACGGTATTCATGTAACAGATTCTGTTTTGGGAACTAGACGAGTTTCAGCATTAACCACAGGAAAAATACTGAAGACAAACCATCCTAATTTACAAATTACAATAAGTATGCGTGTAAGAGACAAAGACATGGATTCAATTAAACAAATAGTGCAAGAATCAATAGATCTGAAATTAGACGGAATTCTAGTTCTGAAAGGTGATCCATCAAAAGAGAATCCAACAGATTCAGGTTTGATTCCAAGTCATGTCGTTAAGCAACTAAACGAATTAGGTTATGGCAAGAAAATGAACTTCTTTTTATCATTGCCTAGTAATCCTGACTTTGAAAAAATTCAAAAAAAAATTACAGCTGCACCTAAGGGTTTCATGACACAAGTGATTCATTCAACAGAACAAGTACAGAGAATTTCTAACAAATTAAGGCCAAGCGGATTTAGAATTATTCCATGTATTTTGTTGCCTACTGAAAAAAATGAGAATTCTGCAAAGTTTTTGGAATTAGATTGGTCCGGCTACAAAGAAAACCCTGCTAATTTTATCAAAGAAATTCACAGCATTGCAGGAGATGTACTAATCACATCACCTAATGATTTTACATTTGCAAAAGAGACATTGAAAAAAATCTAAAGTACAAAATATTGCGATTTAGGATGATGCACTACAATTGCAGCCGTTGATTGTTCTGGAATAATTTGTCCAGATTCTGAATCTAACACCATTCCAGATTTTTCGGGTTGTAATAGAGTCCAAACCAGATTATGTTGTAAGACATCAGGACAGCTTGGAAAACCCCAACTGTATCGAAGACCTCCTTTTTCAAGTTTTAATTCAGATTTTATTTTACGGTTTATCCATTCGGCTAATGCCTCAGCTACTTCAACTGCTAAACCATGCAGATAGTATGCATCAGCATATTTGTCTTCTTTATTCCATCTTTCTATAACATCTGAAACTTTGTTTCCAACCGTAACTGCTTGAAATGCAACAATGTCATCTTCTCCAAAATAATCAGTAAGACAAAGATGAC
>SICY01000044.1 GCA_009697485.1 Nitrosarchaeum sp. | reverse complement strand
GTATGGGCAGACTGTATTTTGAGGCAATTACAGTCATGGATCTACCAGTAATTATTGGTGCTACATACATTTTGACAGTGTTTTTCCTGATTAGCATATTTGTTGCAGATTTACTGTATGGATATTTTGATCCAAGGGTGAGAACAGGCTAATGAGTAGCATCTCACCACAAGAAATCAAGGCAGAGTTTCTTAAAAGTAAGATAGGAATTGCAGGCATTGCCATTTTATCAATTTTAATTTTTACGTCAATTATTGTAGTTATTGTAATTCCAGTAGACACTTTTAAAGAATGGAATAATCCAGGAAACTGGATTTCATATCCCAAAGTTGCCATACCGGTATGGATTAATTTATTTTTGAGTGAAAAAATTCCTGAACACAAAATTTTGAATGTACCAAATGTCAACTATAATGTATCAGGAGACACATCAATTACATCTCACCAATTTGGAGTAAATTTTGACTATAGAGATTTCCCAAATGACTTTATTTATGAATTTTCTGCAAAATATTCAGGAACACCGTTATTACAAATGGATGTAATACGTCCAGATGGAATACAATTAAAATTATTATCAACATCATTGCCATATTCAGATTCAAATTCAATTCATAGTGAAAGAATATTCTCCACAGATAATGCGATTGGAAAAAACCTATATCTGCAATCAAACAAATTTTTATTTTCTATAGATAGTTTATCAGCAGAAGACATTATTTTTTCTAAAACAGAAAATCATGAACCATTAAAAGGAAATTATATTTTTTTAATTAAGATGTATGGCAGTAATTCAGAAGATCAGATCCCAGAATCCAGGCTAATCATAGGAGGTAAAGCTTTTGGAATTATGGGGACGGATGAATTGAGAAGAGATTTAGCCGTAGGGTTACTTTGGGGAACACCTTTAGCACTTTTCATAGGGTTGGTTGTAGCAATAGCATCAGTGGTAATGGGTTTGCTGTATGGGGTGTATGCAGGATACAGAGGTAAAAAAACAGATGAAACAATGATGAGATTTAATGATATAATCTATGCACTCCCCGTACTTCCATTTTTGATTATTCTATCAGTTACAATTAGCAACAGTATTTTTGTGATAATTGGATTTTTGATGGTATTTGGTTGGGTCGGAATAGCAAAAGTTGCAAGAAGTATGGCATTGCAAATCAAGATCAGAGGATATGTAGAAGCAGCCAATATGATGGGTCAGAAAGATTCAAAGATCGTACTCAGGCATATTTTGCCACAGTTACTACCATATGCGTTTGCCAGCATTGCCATATCAGTGCCAGCTGCAATTACAACAGAGGCAGGACTTAGTTTCTTAGGATTAGGCGATCCATCATTTCCAACATGGGGTCAAATTTTACATGATGCCAATGTATACGGTGCTGCCGCTAGAGGATTATGGTGGTGGATAATGCCGCCAGGGATAATGATAGCCATAACAGGATTGGCATTTGTTTTCATAGGAAATGCATTGGATGCAATAGTAAATCCAAAGTTAAAAAGATAATAAAACTAGAGGTTAAATTTTCGAATTAATTCAATAGCACTATCATTCAATTTTATTGAATAGCATGATGAATTTTCATCATTGAATGCTGCCAACTTGTTAGCAAATACTTTTTTGCTGTGACCACCTTCAGATGCTTTGTCTGATTCATCAAAGCAAATGGACATTTGTTTCATGTTTAGATTATTTTTTAGAAGAAAAGCAATGAACTTTTTGTAATTTTCAGTGTCAACCCAGTCTATGTTTTTTTCTTTACTTATTCCAATCCATACCTCAATGGAGTTTTGGTATAGGACTTTTTTTCTGATTTCATCTAAGGACATTTTTATCTTTTAAAAATCAGCACGCTGTATTTTAGAACCACATCGAGGACAAGTGCCACCTTTGTGTTTGTTACTGCAAACCAGACACACATAGCGCACTCCAGTACCACTAGAGTTCATTCCAAAGAATCCACCGCCAGTTCCAGAATCTCCATATCCTTTCATACGACCCATGTATCGTTTTCTTAACAACATTGGAAACGCTATGAAAATAGCTAGAGCTGCACCAAGACCGTATGGAAATGGAAGAACCATTTGCAGCCCAATGCTAATACCAAGTGATGCAAACAAGAATATCAGATAAGTCTTATAATTAAACAATTCAATGAAAATACATTCAAAATACTTATAAAGTTTTGTCAGGATTTCTCATTCTTTCTATTATAACTAGAGAGAGATTTTTTAATTTAGATAATTGCTAGACTTATGGAATCCCCATTACTATCCCAAGCAAAGATATCATCATCCCCGTAGGGAGATTTCACAATTAGTGACACCAATCCAAAGAAGTTGTGAAGATCAGTGACAGATGGATTGGCAGAACCACTTGGATGAGAATGAACTATTCCAACATAACTCGTATCAAAAGGCAAAAAAGATTGAGGGAATCCCGCAAATGTTGGTCCAGAATAATTAAACGGTGGAATTACTAGTCCATCAATTATAATCTGCCCTTGTTTTGACTTACCTTTCAAAATAAGAATACCTTCATTGGGATGCTTCATTTGGCAATAAGATAAAATGCTATCCAGAACTTGTTTTTGTAAAGAAACCTGTCTTTCAAGTTTTTTCTTTTTGAATAACATGTCAAGATAGCATAGTTTAGAACTAATTAAATTTAGGATAAGTAATAGTGTAAACAGTATTAGAGAATTTTCTTAGTTTGACTTCAATATCAGAGATTAATTTTGGAATATTAGAATGAGATTCGTTGATTTCGTCTTGAAATGTTTTGATTTTTAATTTAGAATCTTCTTTATCCGATAGAGCATTTTTCAGATCGCTTGTAAGATCAGATAATTCATTTGATTCAAGTGCAATCATTTGGTCTTGAATGTTTTGTCTTTTATTTACAAAGGCAGTTACTTGTTTGATAAATCCATCTAATGCTTCCTCTGTTTCAGTTATTTGAGAGAATGATTTTTCAGTATCTTTAACAGAGATGGAACCCGAAGTAATTCCTTTTCTTACATTTTCCAAAATAAGTATTATTGAATCTCTATTCTTTGAAAGCAATACCTCAAATGGGTCTTCAATTAATTTGGACAGCAGATTTTTTTGTTCTTTATCCAATGATGAAACATACTCATATCTACTAAGAGGTCTAGAAATTTTTGTAAATTGGGAGTCGATTTCATTTTTGATTTTATTTTTTTTAACAGTAAATTCATCCAAAATTCGTTTTAAATCTAAAAATTTTCCATATTCATCTGAAGTTTGTATTTTTTTAATTGAATCTTCAAAAGAAAGAATTTTTTTGTCAAGTGAATCAACAAGACTATGAATTTCAGCAATTCTTTGTTCTTTCTTAGTAAGATTATTTTCTACATCAACAATTTCTTTTAACGATTCTAAAATTTCAGCAGAGACGTATTTTGTATGATCATAATTTTTTAACAGCTGTTGGATTTCAACATGGTTTGAATTCATTTGTATTAGAATTTCTTTTAATTTTTCCGCATATTTTTTGGCAAAAATATGTATTACTCGGGTCTGGCGTCCAAGGACATCACCAATTTTTTTTAACATTTGATTTAAAATAACATGGAGATTTTCAGCATCATCGTAAGAGGCAATATCAGGTAAATGCGTTGCATCTTTTTTTATTATGTCAATTACTTGTTGTTTGCCTCTAACTACAATTATTCGAAGGTGCTTATCTATTTCATCGACCTGAAGATTATCTTTTTCAAGAGTATTTCCGATTATGATGAGTTCTTGGATTAGCGGTTCAGTATTGTTTCTGATGGATTTTATGTCAGACAGAATCTGCGATGTTCTTAATTCAAGTATTTGATGGATGATTTTAGATACGTCAGATAACTGAATCTGTTTTTGTAAAGGAGTTTCTTTAGATGTTTTTTCGTCTTTCTTTTTACCCCATCCAAAGACCATTTGTTAGACTTGATCTCGGGGGATTAAATGTGTTAGAGAAATAAAATTTAAAACTCACTCAGAAATACAAACAACATGACAAAAAATGTGAAAAAATCATTTCATACTGATTCAGTAAAGAAAACTATTACAATTAAAGTATCAAAAGAAAAAGTTTGGCAGAAAATAAGCAACATAGCAGGACTTTCATCATGGGTAATAGATGTCAAAAAAACTACATATCTTTCGAAAAAAAGAAGAAATGTTGGGGCAATACGCAAGATTACATTTACGGATGGCAATACTATTGAAGAACATGTAGTTGCATGGAAAGAGGATGAATATTTTACATATGTTGCAACTGAGGGATTACCACTAAGAGCATATGTGGCAACAATTTCAATTAAATCAAAAAACAAAAAAACAACTCAGTTAACATGGCAATCTTATTTCAATAGCAAAAAGATGTCAATGAAAGAATTTATGAGATTTGTGACATTTATGGGAACGTTTTATGAGGCATCTTTAGAAAATCTAAAAAAATCGCTGGAAAAATAACATTAGAAGATACAAATCAAAGTGTAAATAGTATATCGTAAAAATAAATTCATGAGCGATATGCGCTATATCATTATCGGTATTGTGTTTATTTTTTCAGGGTTTTTGATTTTAAGTGTATTTGGACATGATTATCAAATTGCAAACATAGAAGCCAGTGAATTTGGTGAATGTTATGAAGATTATGATGACAAAGAACCAGTTACAGTTAACTGCTCATCGAAGATATTTGATCAAACTTTATTTTTTGCAATTGTCATAGTATTGATTGTGAGTGGAATCATATCGTTGGTCAAAGGAATTAAAGGCAAATGGGATAACGAGGTCAAATCAGAAGACATGGTAGGTCCTAGTGGCGATAAAAATCTAGAAAAAGACTAGACAGAAAACAAAAATAATGGTAGAACAAAATTTAGTTGCTTTTGAGTAATTATAATTCCTCTAATTCTTCAGGATTATCTTCTTTTAACCGCTGAAAATAGATTTCTTCATAAGGCATATCTCTGGTTTTACTTACAAAAATTATATTTAACCTTAAGATATGTTTTGTTCTTAATTTATGCCCAAAGTTTAGTTATAAAAATGGGTAAAATTTTTCAAAACATATCATGTAGAAAAGAGAGAAGGCTATCTAAAAATTGCTAGAAACAATTTCACATGTAATTTTTTGATTATTGGAGTTCAATAATTTGTTTCATATTTACAAATACTTGTTCTAGTTCTACCATTCTTTCATTGAATTGTTTATCGGTCAGCTCGTATGGTTTTATCAAAGTGATTATTACTTCAGAATCATCGCCACTAGAAACTATTCGCATTGGAACATCCCATTTTGACTCGTGATCAATAAACACATGGTCTAAAATTCCAAGAGACTTGTTTTCTTTGAATTTCAATCGAGCGTTTCCTCTGGGTGTTGAAAAAGACCACCAACCATCAGCAGTCATCTTAGCATCAGGCATCATTTTTGGAGGACAATTCAAAATAGCATCAAAGGTATCGCCTGTTTTTTTGTTAACAAGAATAGAAATTGTACGAGATCTAGTCACGTTAGAATATACAATTAAAGATTAAAAAGCATATAGTACAAATTCTTCGTGACTGTGCTTATTTATTTAGAAATTCTTTAATTTTGGTAAGATTTGTAACGTTAGATTCATGAAATAGCATCATAGATTCAGATAAGGAATCAGGCAAAACAGTTTTGAGTTTTTGAACTAATTCATCGCCGCTAGATATCATGGTGTCAATTAATTTTTCAATCTCATTTTTTTCATTTGACATTTAATTCATCTAATCCATAATTTCAATTGTCTTTTCTTACAAGTGTTGAGATTGTTCGTATTTTTTCTATTTTTTGGATATTTCTGGAGACAATCTCTCTAATTTTTTCAAAATTTTCAGCGTCTAATTTTACCATCATATCATAAGTCCCAATAGTTCCAAATACGTCTTTAACCTGTTCTATTTCTTTTAATTTCTCCATAATAGTCTCTTCTGCACCAAGTTCACAATTAATCATAACATAAGCAGTAGTCACGATACATCAACCATAATACGATATTTCAAAGTTTAGATCCAATATTTCCCTCATTAAAAGAGGGATTTGAGGTTAAATTAGAGAAGTAGTTACAGATTATATTCGGAGCAAAAAATGTGTCAACATGGGATGAAAACAAAAAATCAAATCAATGATACAGGATTGTTCTATTTGTAACAAACTAAAATCAAATAAAGAAGAAACAAAGTCTTAGAAAACATCAAAGAATTAAAATTCATTTTATTTTTTAGGTGTTAACAAGAGTTAACACAGCGGAAATAATGATCTATAGTTGGGGGTTAATCTAGAAAATAATAGGACGATCAAAAACGATGAAAAGTATTTTACTGTGCTAAATCAATATTTTTGATCAGGTTTTATTTTATTGTAGAAACATTTCTTGAAATTTATGACTGAAGCACCGCCTGTAAAACAAAGCTTTATTCAAGAATTCATGGGTTTTCTTAAGACCTTTGGCATTATTGGATATTAGCAATCGCATTTGTTATAGGTGCGGCAGCATCAAAGTTAGTTAGCGCACTAGTAA
>SICY01000043.1 GCA_009697485.1 Nitrosarchaeum sp. | reverse complement strand
GTATATCCTATTCCAACTAGATACTCTTACTATTTAGGTGACACAAAACAAAATTCAACTTCAATGGAGTATACATTATCTGCAAGTTATTATCAAAAAGATAAATGGTCTATTATCTGGCCCGGAGCTGAAACAATTACTGTGCCGGCTAATGATACTTTCAAAGTAGATATTTCTTTGGTTGTACCAAATGACCTGCAAACTGGTAATTACCAAGGGTTCATAACATTTGAAGGCAAAACACATACTGTCAATGCACCAGTATCTTTTGTTGTAAAAAAAGAAATTGATCAAAAAGACTCACTTGTTTTAATTCAAGGAAAACAAAGTGATGATATTCTTTTTGGTAATGGCTATGTCAAAGGTGCATTTGATATGGCAAATAGATACATGGCAGGTGATTGGCGACAGTATTATTTTGATATTCAAGATGATTCGATAAATTCCGCAGCAATAGAATTATCTTGGAAAACAGATGACACAAACTTGTCCGTATTTGTTATGGATCCTAAAGGAAGAATAGTTCAAACCAATATGCCATCAGGAGTGTTTGGTCATTTTCTTGGTTGGCCTTCACTTGATTGGTTAGGCAATTCTATTTTTAGTCAAGGTGGTGGATTTTTCCCTGTCAAAAACAAAGATAACACTTCTACCATACTTTATGTTCCAATTAATCAAACAGGAACCTATACTCTTTTAGCTCATTCTACATTATTTGGTGGAAATTCAACTACAGAGCCAATTGTACTTGCAGCTAAATTTTCTAATATTTCTTCAGAGATTCAATCAATACAGAACAATTCAAATAAAACAGAAATCATACCCAATTCCATAGAAAATGTAACTACATCTGAATTTTCTGATGAATTAATCCACAATGATTCTCAAATTACAATTCAAAATAATGCTGATGATTTCTCTTTTAACATTGGATTAACTGTTGGTATTGGAATTGGAATTGCGATCGGAGTTGTTCTGTTTTTAATTCTTAGACAAAAACCCAAGTAATTGAATAAGGTTTATAAGCAATTTGGCGAGTACGACAGCTGAATGTCTGATCAGAGGACAAAAAAGTCTGGCGCGTTATCGAGAAGAGATTTTCTAAAATTAATGGGAGCTGCAGGCACTGGTTTGGCATTTGCTCCTTTTGTTCCATTTGGAAATTTTATGCCAAACCCTTCACAGGCTAATCTCGAAAGAGTTCAAGTCATTTTACCTGATGGCACTCAAGCCAATGTCAAAACATTTCCTGCTAATCATTCTGAAGTAATTACATATCCTAGTACTGGAGATCCTGCACTTGATGCAGAAGCATTTCGAAAGTGGCAATTCATTAGATTGCCACAAGAACTTGGCGGAGATAAACAAGATGTTTCATCTTTTAGAGCATACAGTATGGTGTGTCTTCATCTTTGGTGTTTGTGGAAATATTGGCCAGAAGAAGGACGAAAGAGAGGAGAATGTCCTTGTCATGGAAGTATGTATAACCCTACAACTGGAACAGCATTTGCTGGACCTGCATCATTACAAGCTGCACCGTCTAACACACTAGCACAACTTAATTTTGACGTTGATGCAGATGGCTTTTTATGGGTTTTACCGCCAACTTGGGGCGTGAATGCCAATGGAGTAATAGGATATGGCCGTTTCATTACATAGACGTACTGGCGCAGTTGCCTTTTTCTACTGGCTCTGGGATGGACTAGACAGAACAATCTTTACTGCAATTAAATTTTCATTTCCTTCAAGATTTGTAAGCCCATTTGGATTTTTGGGAATGCTTACATTTGTTACATTTGTAATACTTGGAATTTCTGGAGCTTTGCTAATGTTTTACTATCAACCAATATTGGATAGAGCATGGGACAGTGTTCATTTCATAAATAATGATGTTCCATTTGGCTTTCACATCAGAAATATTCACTACCATGGCTCCAACGCAATGGTACTTTTGGCAATTTTACACATGTACTATCAATTCTTTAGCGGAAGATACAAAATTAGAAATGAAATTTTATGGACTACTGGAGTTATACTTGGAACAGTTACAATTCTAGAAGCATTTACTGGTTATGATGTTATCTTTAGTGAAAGGGCAGAACTTGCAATCAGTATTGCCGCATCTCTTACCACTTCAATTCCTGTAGCTGGACCAACTATCCGTGATGCAATGTTTGGTAGCGGGTTTTCAGACTTTGTATTAAGATTCTATGCACAGCATGTCTTTGTCTTACCGCTAGTAATGCTTGGATTGATGGCAGTTCACTTCCCACGATTCTTGGTATTTGATGTACCTATGGTGATGGCAATTGGAGGAGCTATTCTACTTACAGGTGGAGTATTCCCAATTGACATGGGATTCAAGTTTGAACCTACAGTACCGCCCGGCGTTACTGTTCCTGAATGGTATCTCACAGGACTATACGCATTTTTGAGAACACAATATGACAAGTTTGTTACCGGTGTACTTTGGCCTGGAATATTCATAGCATCATTTTTACTCATTCCATTTATTGACAGATACAAGAAATTCTCATGGAAAGATCGTCCAATAATTACTGCATTTGGTATTACAGGAATTGCTCAAATTATGGTTACAACATACTGGGGATTCTACATTCCATCAGATAGTAAGATTCCTCTGGTACAGCGTTTGGTAATTGATCCAGTATTTCTCTATACTGTGATGATATTGCTAGTTCCACTAGGATTTGGATTCTCATATATGATGATCAAACTTGCAAAAGAATCTGAAAGAAAAGCTAAACTTGCCAAAGAAAAGGGTCCAAAGAAAGTGGCAACAATTAATCTCTCACAAAAATGGATTAATTGGTTAATTGTTGCACTCTTGGCATTTCAGGTATTTCTAAACATTGCAGCTTATAATGCCACCTTGACTGGAATGAAAAACATTTCATTATTCTTTATTGGTATTATTTTGATAGTGTTTGCTGGTTTCTTCCATGTTTACAGATATGGATTAAATCAAGCAAAGAATGCACCTCCACCACCGATACAAATACCAGAAGAGAAACCAAAGGAATTGGCAGAACCACAATTATCTCCAAACACTAGTAAACTTTCAGAAGAACAGTCATCTGGTACTGTCACCAAAGAACCAAAAGAAATTGCACAACAAATTCCAGCTTCAAAAGTTCAAGCAGATTTAGGAGTTGATGCTAACAAGATTTCAGATTTTGGCTCTTCAGATCTAAAAAAACCATAGTCTTTTAAAATTCTAAAAAAGCTTTATAAGAACTCCTGAGGCCTAAAAAAATTGTTGAGTGCAACATCAAGTCATGCATATGGTATAGGTGTACTAGCAATCATTATTGGTGCATCCGTAGGAGTTGTTTATTACACATCATTTTATCTTCCAGAATCTTTGGCAAAACCGCAGGTCTCTGAAGCAATTCTGGAGCCAATTAAATCCACCATAATAGAGATGATACCAAATTCTTCAAGTCCGGAACAACAAGATAACTTTATGCCAAAATTGGTTAACATACAATTGGGAATTGATAATCATATTGTATGGAATAACAAAGATACTACTCCACACACTGTAACACCAGACGACGAATCACTTGAAGATTCATACAGTGGACCATTTGGTTCTCCTGGGGTTGTAAAACCTGGAGAATCATACGAATTTACATTTACCGAACCAATTACATTTTCATATCATTGTGCACCACATCCATGGATGACTGGAACTCTGGAAATTACAGAATCTAGATTCTAGATAGAATATTTTGCAAAAATTATTTTACTTTCAATTTCTTTATGTTGCTCAATAATTGATGCTCGAAATTTTATCTCATGAACTTGTTTTGGTTTAAATCCTATTAATGCGGTAAACTCTGCTTTATTTTCAGGCATAATCTCTTTGTTAATGAATAATCTTGAAACATTTTGGGAGATTTTCTTTCCATTATATGATTTGTAGATAATATGTTCATTGGAATCTAAAATCTGTGTATTAATCACAACTCCGTCGTATCGCCCTGGATATGATACAACAATTATTCCTCTAATCTCGGAATTTGGGTGAATCTCTTTTGGCTCCAAGTTAAATTCAATATCTTTCACGTAAACAAAGTCTCTGAGTCAGAATAAATAATTTTGTTATAACGGGCCGGGAGGGCTTCGATCCCTCGACCACTGGATTAGAAGTCCAGCACTCTATCCAAGCTGAGCTACCAGCCCAAGAATCTGAAAATTAATTGTCATTTTAAGGGTTTACAACCATTTTTTCTGGTAATTTTCTCTTTCCATTTTAAACAAAAATTGCTGTGCATACCCAGCATAAGGTCCAAAATGCTTTACAATTTTTTCATGTAATGTGTTGTATTGTTTTTCTGTAATTGATTTTGTTTCAAGTTCAAATTTTTCTAAATAATATTTCTTTAAAATTCTAATCATCCATCTATCTAATGGAAATGCTTCTAGCTTATCAAGTGAAAATAACAAAATACAATCTGCAACTTTATTTCCTATTCCTGGAACAGTTAGAATCGTTTCTTTTGCATTTTGATAGTTGGATTTTTTTAGCTGATCAAAGTCTATCTGTCTTGACTCAACCATTTTTGCTGCATCTATTATGAATTTTGCTCTATACCCAACACCACAATTTTGAATTTCTTGTATAGTTGCATTTGCAATTTTTTTTGGTTCTGGAAATATGTATAATTCTTTATTGTCAAATTGAATCTTTTTTCCAAATTTTATTGAAATTTTTTCTAAACTTGATTTAATTTTTTGAATATTGGAATTTGACGAAACAATAAATGATATGAAACATTGAAACGGATCTTGTCTTACTAATCTCAATCCAAGATATTTTTTTACAGCAATTTTTGTTGTTTTATCTTTTGAAATTGATTTGATTATTTTTTCTATATCATCGATATTTCTAAAAAAATCATATTTTTTGTTAGAATATGATGTAATTTTTCCTAAATTGTTTATCTTTAAAATATCTTGACCATTGATGCCATACCAAAACTCTTTTTGTTTTGTCCAAAGAAAGACTTGCCCGCTATTAATCGTATTCTCTAAGTTAATTATCCTATAATCTATCATTTCAGATAGATATCACTTCATTTACATCTGGAGCGTGAGCCTCTAAACCAAACTTTTCATGAATTTCTTGGGCAAATTTCTTACATGATTCCGTATCCCCATGAACTGTTAGAACTTTAGGATTGCCTTTAATTTTTTTAACTACTTCAAAAAGTTCATTTCTATCTGCATGTCCTGAAAATTCAAATTGTTTTATTTCTGCAGCAACCCTCAGATCTTTTCCTCTAGTGGCTACTTTTCCTGTATCTAGTAATTTTTTTCCTGGAGTACCCTCTCCTTGATATGACACAAGTGCTATTCCATTTTTACTGTCAAATGAAAGTTCTTGTAAATAATATGTTGCATTTCCTCCTACTAGCATTCCAGCTGGAGAGATAACCACGCAAGGTTCCTCTATTGCGTGTTTTCTTTTTTCGTGATCTTTGATAGCAACTGCCTCATTAATGGCATCTGCAAACACTTTTGGATCTCTTAGATAATCTGGGTGATTAAACATTATTTCATTTACTTTTAGTGCCATGCCATCCATTATGATTTTATGTTTAAAATTTGAACTTCTTAAAATACATGCCATTTCTTGAGAGCGCTCAACTGAAAACGATGGAATGAATAGCACTCCTTTTCTGTCCATGACTTCATTTGCAAATTCAATTAGTTCTCTTTCAGATTCTTTTCTTGGTTTTTGTTCTGTCTGCGAATATGTACTCTCAATAATTAAAAGATCAATGTCTCCTACATCCAAGTCTGCTTCACGAAGCATTCTTGATCCATGTGTTTTGATATCGCCAGTATAGAAAAGACGTTTTTTCTGAGACTCTACTAATACAGAGCCACCTCCAACCACATGTCCTGTTTCTCTTAATTCAAAAGTTGCATTACCTTTGGTAACTTTTTCTCTGAATCCTATCTCCTTTGCATTTCGCATCATGTTGTTTAATTCAGGTAATCCAAATGGCAGAGCATCTTTTGTAATTTTTAACATATCTTCTATGAGTAATCTTGTTAAATCAAAAGTTGGTGGAGTGGCGTAAACATCAGTATTTCCACTTACAAACAGAGACGGTACATTTCCTGAATGATCAAGATGTGCATGAGTGATAATAATTGCATCCAAATCTTTTGGCTTTACATGCAATGGATATTCTGGTGGTGTTCCACGCTTTCCAAATAATACCCCATAATCTAATAATAGATTTGTTCCATCACAATTCACCAAAAAACCTGAACGGCCGACTTCGTTGGCAGCTCCTAAAACTTTAACCTCCAAGAAATAAATTGAACTTTTCTCTATGTTAAAACCTTCGTAGCACTGATCCGATCATTATGTATATAATAGAATCTACAAAAGCTTTAATTAGTGTAAGCTAAGACTCGATCGTCATGGGAAGAAGCTTCCAAGAATGGTTAAAACAACAAGATCAAGTAGTAGTTGCCAAAACACGTGCAGGCGACGAAGCAAACAAACCACTTCTTAACCAACTTAATTGGATCTGGGTTAACAATCT
>SICY01000042.1 GCA_009697485.1 Nitrosarchaeum sp. | reverse complement strand
CCAGCTCAGGAGGGAATTCAGATGTGGAAGACATATCTGAGCAACAAGTACGGTGGAAATTGGAACATAGATTTTGAGGTAATCACGCCTGACAAACTATTCTTTGCAAATAAACCTGATGTGATAATGAATCTAGTCACACCAGAACAAGACTCTGGATGTAATACTGATTATTACGGTATCACATATGTTACGGGAATAAAACCGATTCAAACATCTGTTTGCATAGGCAGTAATGGTGCCAAGATCTCTAGTGCTCTAGTATCTGTTACCGCTGCACATGAATTCATTCATGCCGTGGGATTAGGTCATGCATGGAACAAAGATGGAGATCTTATGTGTAGTGTTGAAAATGGTAAAGAAACATGCAGAAATCAGAATAAAGCAAAAACACCATCTGATCTTAATCTAGCTGGAGTAGTGAATTTGTATGATGTTGATGGATTCAAAAATCCAAATATCAAAGTTACATCTGGAACAAAAATTTATTTGGATTCAAATACTCAACAGAAAACTACAACTACATCTAAAACAACATCACAAATAGATACCGACAAAGACAAAATTCCCGACATTCGAGATAAATGTAAAACTAAACCTGAAACATACAATGGATACAATGATACCGATGGATGTCCAGATACAAAACCCAAGAATTGACTAAAATTTTACTTTGAAAAAACGGTTCTGTTATGAAACACAATTTCAACTACATCTAGATTGATAATGGGTCTTAATCTTTAAGTTCATGCAATAGTTTTAAAATTTATTGAAATTTCTTTCGTTTGTATTGCTGACATTAGTATGCTTGAGTGTTTTTACTAATTTTGTAGTTGCTACTGAAACTCAGAGCATAACAGTTTCGGCTAGAGATGAAGAACGTCTTAGCTTTTATCTCGATGATGGTGATGAAATGAGATATACTGTTTATGTTAATGGCGGGACAAATGATGACATTGTTTTTGATTTAAAGAACCCACATGGGGGATCAATAGGTCAAAAAGGTAGAATAGTCACAAGTTATTCTGACACAATTTACGCAGATACTGCTGGAAATTATATTTTCGAGTTTGATAATTCCATGTCTTTAATCAGCAAAAAACAGGTTTCTCTAGATTACGACATAATAGAAAAACCAGTATTTTCAGATACTCTTGATTATGATAATAGTTCTTATTCTTCAAATTCTGGGTCTGGATATCTGCTGTTTTTCATTCTACTAATAATTCCTATTATTGCGGCTGTATTTATAATTCGAAAAAGTAAAAAAGCATACAAAGAAGGATATGAAGAACTTTCCAACAATGATAAAAATTCTGAAACAGATGATTCAAAAACTATTGAAGAATCTTTTGATACGCAAAAAAATTCTGAATTTATTGGAATATTAAAAGAAAGACTAGCTAAAGGTGAAATTACTAAAGAAGAATATTTGGAACTAAAAAAGGAATTTGAATAATGGGTACAAAACAAATTGGTCTTACTAGTCAAACCATCCTTGCACTAATACCTTCAATAATTACTCAATTTATTGCATTTTTTAGGATTAAAAAATACAAAGAAGGGATTCTAATTAGTTTAGGGCTACTTGGGGCGAGTATATACATTCAAACGTTTTTCACATTTCCATATGGACTTATTCCTGTAATTCCAGTTACCATCGTAATTCCTGTTTATTATGTTAGGAAATGGACCAGACAATTTAATGACAATTTGAATTACACTTCAAAAATCTCCTCAACTGTAATTCAAGATGATTTAAGTGACATTAACAAGGAGCAAAATACAAGATCATTAAAAATTCTAAAAGAACGCTTAGCACGAGGAGATATTTCTAAAGAAGAATATCTCTATTTGAAAAAGGAGTTTGAATAATGTATATTCTAAACTCTTTATTTTTAGAAATCCTTAACTAAATACAAAATTTAGAGATTTATTGAAGAAGATTCTATTTCTGTTCACACTAATTGCTTTAGTTAGTGTAATTTTAATCGACAATGCATATGCTGAAACAAAATATCAATCTGTAAAAACAGCAACCACAATAGATCTTGGACTATTAGATATTAGAGCAGATTATACATTGGATTTTCAAATTAATAGTCCTAAAGAAATCTTATCTGGAACTACTGAACAAGTACAAATTACTCCTACAGGTGGAGTAGTAATCACTTCGATTATTTTCAACGGTGACAATCTTGGAAGTTATACTTCTAAATTGGATCTTGGAAAAGTGGTAACCATAGGAATACCCGGTGGGTATGGAGTGGAATTGTTTGTTAAAACCGATGCAGGTGCAAGTGTTAAAACACGTGGACCTGCAGTAGTATCCTCCGATTTTTTTATGAATAATATGACTCCTAAAATAATAACTGTAAGTGTAAATGATCAAATTGGAAATTATGATTCTGTCACAATGACAATTCCAATAACATTATACACTGAGTATGGTGCAAACATTAACCTGATATTATTAAATCAAAAACTAGCATCAGACACATACACACTTCAAACTAATCCTGAATTATTAATCCATATTCCAATCAAAAAATATTATTCTACTACACTAAATTTGGATGTTCAAGATGGAAAAAGTCCGGGATACATCAAAATCAAACCAACTCTAATCTATGATAATGGAGAATTGAATGAATCTAATGTTGCAATTTATGTAGATGCTGATTGGAACTCTTCAGTAAAACCTAATCAGTGGTCATCTGACATACATACTGGTTCAGGAATGCATGTTATCAGAGCAGAATTTTCACAGACATCTAGTAAATACAATAAAGCAATCATATTCCAAGATTCAAGTGATACTCAAAAGTTCACAGTAAAATCTCCGCCAAAATCAACATCAAAGCCTAACTCAAATTATGTAGAAAAAAATCACCTAACATGTGGTAAAGGAACTCATCAGGAAAATAGTGAATGTGTATCCGATGGAATATTTGATGGTAGTCAATCTATTCTATTTGTAATTATTTTAGTAGGAGCAATTACAACTGGTGTCATAATAATTAGGATGATGATTTTAAAAAGCAGAAAGTCATACAATAAAGGAAAGAAATTCTAAACATTATTCATGACTAAATCCTTAAGTCGATACAAAATTTTAGAAATTATTGAATAAAGTCATCATGTCCTTTACTCTTGGATTAATTCTCACATGTACAGTTTTTACAAATAATTCGTATGCAGAAGGAGGGAATCAGATCTTCCCTTACTATCTTATCTCTGATTTTTCCTAGCTTTACTTTTTTTGTTTCCTCAGGGTCTCCAACTTCATTTAGATCTCTTGAGCCAAGCTTAAACCATCGAAAAAATATCTTGAGCACTTTTTTGTGATCATAGGAATAGTTTGATTCCTGACCATTACTTTCTGCAAACTGCTTCATTATCTTTGAAACTAAAATCTCAATGTCGTCTTTTGTTACTAGACTCCATTCTTTTTCAACTAATTTGGATAAGATGTAGAGTGTTTGAAGATGCTTTCGTCTAGTCCCTTTTGCTTTTGAGGTGTTTATCATCTCTCTATCGTATTTGTAAATTAACTCTACAGTGTTCTTAGGAAGATCTTTTTCTATTCTTCTACAAATGCCTAGAATCTGTTTATCGTAAGAATAAATGTCTGAAATTGTCTTTTCTGGCTGAGATTTGAGCATAAAACATCAAAACGCATGTCAGGGTATTAAACACAATTGTGTGTGCCGGGGATGGGTTTCGAACCCACGACCTCCAGATTATGAGTATTGCCTTTTTTGGAAGAACCGGTAGAGTTTACCAATTAACTGGCACTCTAACCAGGCTGAGCTACCCCGGCATAATATATTTCAGATAATTTGAGAAATTAAATGCTACGTATGTAGATTTGAATGATTCTGATCATTTTTACATGAATTTTTAATCTTTGGCTAACTCTGACCAGTTCACTTTTTCGTTTTGCACCCAAAGGAATTTTTTCTGTAGCGCGGCAGTGTATAGTTTCTCCCATTCCGCACCTACTTCATTGGTCCATGCTTTGAAAATACGTGGATCTATGTAATTTCGCAATGATGTTCCAAGGTTGTAATCTTTGGTTTTTTCAGACAAGTCAATTTGTAGCTGTAATTTCTCGGTTCTTTCTTTTTGCTTTTCTTTTTGCTTTTTTATTTGTTCATTTAGCGTTTTAATTTTTTTTGCATTATTCTTTTTTTGCGCATCTGTTTTATCTTCTGATGACTCTGCTTTTTTTAATGCGTCTAGAGTTTTTTTCCAAGGTTGCTCTTTGTTGATGTTTTTTAGTGTCTCCCTCTTATTTTCAAGTGATTCCTCAAAGGTTTTTGGTATGGTTCTTTTATGATTGCACATTATTGCTGCTTCCAAATTTGCCAATTTTGCGTGATATAATTTCTCATTTGGTGTTTTTCCTTTCATATTGTCATGTTCTTTGAGATAATTTTTTACCATTGTAGTTGCAAGATAAGTTCTGAAAACTTTGGCAGTTAATCCATTTACTATACTAGAATAATACGCATTTACATGTCTTGATGTGACATCTTCAAAAATCTCGTCTTTTGGTTTTTTATTTTGGATTAGTCTCTTGAGGTTTTCTTGGAATTGTTTGTCATTGCCTTCTGCTTTGACTGTTTCTTGCCATCTTACACTGTCTTTTCCCAAGAAATCAAACTCTATTGCATTATCTGTAATGTTGATGTGTTCTTTTCTTAATGTGGTTGCACCAACTGTATCTGCCTCATCAGGATCTTTTTCATCTCCCACTCTCATTGCAGTTCTGTAAATCAAATAACATACAGTTGAAATTCTACTAATTTTTGGATCCTTGTTTTTCATATCTTTTACTATCTGGTCTTTTATTTTTCCAATCTCTTTTGATAGCTTGACTGCTTTTTCGTATTTTGCTTTGTCTCTATCTTGTTTTAATCCTGCAGTATCTGCAAGCCAAACATATTTTCTTTTTTCAGTAAGGTAATCTGTCCAACCCGCTAACCACATTGAATCATTATCATGAACAATTTTGCCCCAGTTTCCTTCTGGGATTTTGGCATCTTTTCCTAGATTTAGTGTAACATCTTTTGCCGTTACACGAGGTTTCCATTTTCCTCTAAGTGGATGATCTCCTCTTCCAATAAAAATTCCTGGAGGCTCTGCCATGTAATTTGCAACATCCACTTCTTTTCCATCCATGATTGCCTTGCCGTATTTTTGTACCAGTTTTTCGCGTAATTCCTTTCGTTTAACAGCTAATGCTTTCTTTTCCTCTTTTGTCATCATCTCTCTGAGATCTTTTTCTTTGTCGACTATTTTGTAAGCATGTGAAAAATCAATGTCTTGATATGAAATATTCTTAAATTTTGATGGTAGTGTTTTGGCAAAATCCTCTGTAAAATTTTTCTGAAAAACTTTGTCTTGAGAATATGGTGTATCTTTCTTTTTTGCCCATTGGTATATCATCTCCTCCTGATTCAGATTAATCTCTATACTCTCTCCTTTGATCTTTATCTTAATTCCATGTGCTTCGTAAGCAGACGGAAACAAGATTCCATTATGTTGTAGTGTTTTCCATTTCATTTTTCATCATCTAAAATTGCGGACTTTGACAAAAACTCTGTTCTCTATGTATATCAATTTAACGTAGTTATTGTTTTTAACTTGAAAATAGTTCTTTTTTGAGATAATTTTCAAACTCTGTATCTGTTTTTGTCTTTTTTGCTTCTAAAAACATCTGTGCATCATTTCCTACAATGTATCTCGGTCTTGGGTTTTCTTCTTTAATTGCATTCAAAATTGTAGTGGCTACTTCTGATGGAGGAGTTCCCAATTCTGCCATCATCTTTATCCCCATGATTACCTTTTCAGTAATTCCTTTGTATGGTGAATCTGGTTTTGGCTCTGCAATCTTCATAGATGAGAAAAAGTTTGTCTTGATGACTCCTGGTTCGATAATGATGGTTTTTACTCCAAACTGTCCTAATTCATATCTTAATGATTCAGATAATCCCTCTAATGCAAATTTTGAGCTAATATATGCAGGTGATCCTGGAAAACCGATTCTTCCGGCAACTGAGCTTACATTTACAATTACTCCTGAACCTTGTTTTCTCATAATTGGTGCAACTTTTTGAATTATACTGATTATTCCAAAGAAATTAGTTTCAAACTGTGCTCTGAAATCCTTCATTGATACATCTTCAACACTGCCAAACAACCCCCAACCTGCATTATTTACTAAAACATCAATGCGTTGTTTTTTTGAAATAATTTTTTCAATGGTGACACTGATAGATTTTTCATCATCTACATCTAGCTCAATAATTTCTATTTTCAAATTTTCTTTTTTTGCAATTTGTAGTATTTTCTCTGCTTTTTTGGGATTTCTAACTGTGGCAAATGTGTAAAACCCATCTCTTGCAAGTGCCAGCGAAGTTTCAAAACCTATTCCTGATGAACTTCCTGTTACAATGGCAACTTTTTCCATATGATTGATGGAAATTTGTTATATTTATCCCATTTTGATTTTACACTAGTGGTCTGTCGCCTTCAGTGGGTTCTACTAGTTTAGTCTCTTCCCCATCATTAATCCTTTGAAGGATTTCCAATGCAGAATATTTGTGTAGGAATTCATTGTTGTTTCCACATCTATATGAGAATGTACAACGTGGACACCCTGCTTCATTTTGACATGGACATTCTTTTACTATGGACATGCTTCGCTCCAGTGCCCTCTCAAATCT
>SICY01000041.1 GCA_009697485.1 Nitrosarchaeum sp. | reverse complement strand
CAGCTCAAACAAGTATAATGCCCCTTTCATTTACTGAAGGATCTTATAAAATAAAAGCAGAATATCGTGGACTGACAAAAACTACCACTGTTGGAATTATAGACCCTTTGAAATTAAGTGATGGCGCATTACTTATTTTAGATAAGCAAGTCTATGGTTTAGGTGAAACTGTTCTTTTGACTGGGTTGCTTCCTCCAACTGGTGATAACTCTGTAAGTATTTCTCTTACAAAACCTGATGGCAGCACAATTAATTCCGGTGCTACTGTTGATAACCAGAGATTTTCTTGGTCTTGGATTGCCCCTATTACTGAAAAACCTCTGGCTATAAAGCTGGATGACCGTTCCGTTTCTAAAACCAATTATGGAATTTATAAAATTCATGTCTCTGCTTCTTCTCATGGCAAAGACGTTTTCTTCAAAGTTTCTTCTGATCCTGAAAATGACTCTTTATCTTTGATTCCATTGTATGTCTCTACTGAAAAATCTTTGTACAAAGCTGGAGAAAAATTAAAGGTAATTGGAAATATCATTAAAAGAGAACAAGGTTCTGAAGGGTTGGTAATTCCAGCAAGAATCACAATACTTGTAATTGATGGCAAATTCCCATACAAACAAATCCATGCCGCATCTGTTTATCCTGATCAAGGTGGAAATTTCCAGAGCTTATTTGAATTGCCAATAACTGTTTTCAGTGAGGGTGAATACAAAGTAAGAGCATCATATTCAAGCAAACAAGCTGACTCTACATTCACTATTGCAAATGATTTCTCTTTTGGTTCTGATGAAAAATTATCTCTTTTACTTGCTACTGATAAATCTGAATACTATCCCGGTGACATGGTAAATATATCTGGTAAACCAAACAAGCTAATTTATCTTGAACAATTTGATGTCAGTGTAATTCAGAAAATAGATGGTGAAATAACATGTGGTTCATTTTACTGTGGTAAACACTTAGGTCCTGTTACTACTATTAGGCCTAGTTCTTCTGGTTCATTTTCACACCAAATTCAGATATCTGATTCCCCCTCAAGTTTGGGCTCATACGAAATTACAGTGGATGCTGGTTTTGAAACAAAATCTTTGATGTTTGATGTCGTAGAAAAACCTATTATCTTAGAATCTAAAAAATCACCTTTAACTATAATTGAAAAAGTCAACAGAATTTTAGAAAATAAAATATCCATTACCACAAATGAAAAAACCATAGATGATAATCAGGTATTGCCACGTGTACTTTCTGGTTCATTACTTACTGCAAAAGCTAATCAGTCTGATGTTAATCTCAGAATTTCTTCTGAATCTGGAGTCTGTATTATTGGTCCTGAGAAAAACTGTCTTGTACAAGACTCTACTAAAAAACCAGGCCAAATCTATGAATCTGTTTCAGTAGATGGAGTTAATCTAAAAGTTAGATATAGCGGTCCTGATGTATATCTTGAGAAATTTGACATTCTTCCAGAGTTATCTACAGACTTTCTGCCTAATGTAACTTGGAATGTAGATGTAATCAAAGATGATCAAGCATCTAGATTCTATTACAAAATTAACTACAAAATACTAGAGTAAGTTCAAAATACTATCATTTCATATCTAATTCTATGAATCTTCAGGTTTTGATGTTTTATCAGGATGATCCAAAAAAATGTACCGCAGCAAAAATGGTTAAATTTGGAATTGCAAAAAATATCAAAAAAATAGGAAATAAAGGACTTGTCTTAGATCCTTTTTCTGAAAAAACCCTTTTACCTAAAGACAAATCTTTGATAAATTCAATAGTTGGAATTGATTGCTCCTGGACTCTTGCTGACCAGGCATTTTCAAAAAAATTTAGTGGCATCAAAAGAAAATTACCCCCATTGCTTGCTGGTAATCCTGTTAATTATGCAAAATTCAATAAACTTACTACTGCTGAAGCCATATCTGCCTCATTATTTATTTTAGGTTTTAGAGATGAGGCACTTGCAATACTTGATAAATTCAAGTGGGGGCATACTTTTTACGAATTAAACCAAAATCTTTTAGATGAATATTCTAAATTAGAATCTGAAGATCAAATCGATGTCATTCTAAAAGAATATGGTATATCTGATTAATAATTAACGATGTTTTCTTTTCTTAATGTATATTGCAGTTGTCACAATGATTGTTATGGGTACAATTAGCCATATCCATTCAAAAGAATTATTTTCATTAAATTCTATATCGTTTTGATTTATCTCAGGCAGTACTCCTTTGTTTTCCACTACCAAGAAACTTGTAGAATAGTAATCTGGTTTTAACACTGAATTAGAAATGGCAAATATTTTTAGATCTTTTGCACCTGTTCCCATCTTCTCTATTTTTTCGCCTGGAATCTTGATACTGGTGGAATTTTTGTCTACGCCAATTAGTTCTGATAATGTTGAATTCCCGTTACTATCTGTCAGAAAATAAAGAATTGAATCTGCATGTGATGTTTCTATGTTTATCTCTAATTCAGTTCCTTTTTGAATGATATCTGGTGAATTCACATTTGTTATTTTTGGAAATTCTGTCTTTTCAAATTCTGACCAGTACCCTAACTTGAAAGGATATGTTTCATCATCAAAAGCATTAACAGTAATGGTTCTTGATTCTGGTGAATACGTACTAAGGTAAAATGGTCCATTACTAATCACTGCGTGATTGTTTACTTCAACCCATTCTGATGATGCGGTATACCTACTATCAAAATAATTAAAATCTGTTTCAAATGACTCTAGTGATTTTGGAATGTATTTCTTTTCACTAAAGTCATTCAAATAACTTTGAATCATTTGAGCATCATTTGGAATTATTAAAGAAATCCAACTGACATTTTTATTGGTTGCACCGGATCTGGAAAATGATGCTTTTCCATCTATTACAGCTTGTTCCATTGCAGCAGAAATTTCCCATGGCATTGAGCTCCATAATGCTGCCCAATCTGCAATCTCACCTTCCTCAAAGTGCCAATAATTCACATAAACATCAATTGTGTCCTCATCAACAGGCTTGATTCCAATTATAGTTTGAACCGCCTGTGAGGCTATTGGTGTGAATTCCACATCAAATGTCTTGTCATTTTCATCCGTTTGTGTTCCCCACTCCATTGTAAAATACAATGAATGTAAAATATCATTCATATCCATTTTTTGGCCATTATGCCAATTGCTAAATTTAAAATCAAATCTGACTTTACTTGTTGCTTGAGTTCCAGAGGGTACTTTTCCCCATTGCTGTTTCTCCGGATCCCACATTATTACATCATCTGGCACATTTAATTTCCCATTTGGCCCCGCTGTCTCTACATCCCAATCTGCTCTGACTGGAAATGTTTTTCCTGTGAATGGGTGTTTGAAAGTAATAGGATCTGAAATTATTCCCCAGATTTGTCTGCTATATGTGTCCCCTAATCCCATTACTGGATTCCATGCTCCCTGATAGATTTGCTTAACGCCAATAACTAGTTCTTTATCTTCCCCTCTAGCATTAATTGGTGTGAATCTACTTGGAACTCCAGCTCCCAAATCATTAATTATTCCCTTCATTTTCTCATTTGCTACATACTGATCAATTTTACTTGCTAGAAAAATTCTAACTGATTGATCAACTCCTTCTGCAATTGCATCTTGAATCAAATCTGCTCTTTCATCTTCTGACTGAAAATCACCGGTGTAAATTTTTTGAGTTATAGTATCCAAGTACTCATTTTTGTAATTCCAATATGAAGGGTTATTGAATCCAGGCATATTTGAAAACCATGGAGCATACATTTGAGATAATCCTACTGAATCATATTTTACAAATGCAGATCTTCCCCAACCTTCCGTATACAGATTCCATTTCATTTCTGCTGGGTCTGAGCCATGCACAACAACAAAAGCCTTGTTCAAATCCCCATAGTCTTTTTTTACTATGAATCCTATATTTTCTAATTCAGAAGATAAAATCTCACCAATAGATTTTCTTACCGGATCATCACTTCTGATAAAAATTGTAATCTCAATTGGCTTGTGATTAATTTCCAATTTGTGATTTGATTTTGTTGCACCTTTTTCTTGTAGTGCGTTTGAAATCATCTCTTCTGCCAATATTGGATTATATTTGAAATTGAATGTCTCTAACTGTTCTATTATAGTAAGGTATTCTGGGTCTGAAGGACTATAGTAAGAGATCATAGGTGCACCATATCCCCCCATCAATTCATTTACAATCAATTTTCTATCTATTAGATAGTTTAATGCAAATCTCACATCTTTAATTGAAAATGGATTAAATTCATTTGATTCTGCTGGATTTACTAGTATACTGTAAGACCCTCCCGTTGAATCAAACACCTCTAATCCTTCCCGTGATTTTTGATTTTCTAATCTATCTGAGGAAATTCTATAATAATAAATATCTAAATTACCATTTCTTACTTCTTCTAGTGCTGTATTTTCATCCAAATACTGGATAAACTTTACAGAATCAAAAAATGTACTCTTTTCTGCAAATGAATCATTATGGATTAAAGATACTACTGTGAGAGCTAGTATGAATACTAGCAATAATTTCATAACCGTTATTTAGTTTGGTTGTAATAAAACCTATTTTCTATTAGTCCGGAATCAAAAGAATAATTGAACTAACTCTCATTTCTCTTAGTTTAATACATAATTTCTATAATACCTGAGTATAACAGACAAGAAATTAGATGAAAGGGCTAGACTTTGTCGTGATTGTGGTGAACCATTACATGATAAACCGTTTGAAATTTGTTTACCTAAAGGAACAAAGTAATTACAAATAATATGACACTTCCAATCATAAACCCTTTTGTTATTTTTAGGGAATTATCTAGTGCTTTAGAATAATCCTCGTATATTCCAGGTCCCATAATTTTTACATCCGTCTCATTTTCCAAAATTTCAAATTTTGCCGATGTTGTTTTTGATTCTGCATTTTTTGCAATTTCCAAAAACCACTTGGATAGTTTTTCTGCACCTGTGATTAATCCTAGTTGATAGTATCCATTTCTGTTTCTTGCTTTAACTGGGGCATAGTGTGTGTCTGAAGTACAAATTTCTAATAATTGATATTCTTTTTTTGCAAAATTCTCTACAATTTTTTCTCTTATTCCATTTTCCATATTGTTTGCATCTGCCCATCCAAGAAAGAATTTCTTACCGTTGATTTTTAGGCATACTATTCCTAGGCCACCCATTCCCAAGTCTTCTGTCCATACATCCATACTGTCTGAATTTGCATAGCCAAATTCTATGGGATAACTATCCTTTGTAATTAAAGAATCAAGACAAGACTTTGCTGCTTTTAGCATATCTGCTCCATCTTCTTTTGAAATTTCCTCACCCATTGCATTATGGCAATCGACAATCAATATTCTAACATAGTTTCTATTTTTAGCATATTGTTCGATTTCTTTTTTCATATAGTTTGGAATATCTTCCATACCATGTGGTGATAATGAGAGAAACAATAACGGATTATTTCCAAAGAGTAAACCCGTGACTCTGGCTTTGTTAATTTGAACAGTTACTGGTTCTGTGCATACTAGTCCCTCTTCTTTGACTATGCTTTTGTCTAGATTTTTCAAATAGTTCTCCACTTCATTTTTTGATGGAAGATTTAACGAGTGATCTGAAATACTATGCATGACCATTGCTGAAGAATCTAGATTTTTGTAAATCAAATATGGAATATTACTTCCTCCGACTGGATGATATGGGCCTGGATGAATCTCAGGTAAGACCATCCTAAATTCTGTGTTTCCATTTGATGAACGTAGTCTTATTTGAGATGTAGATACTTTGGTTTTATACGAACGCTGTTCGATGATCTCTTCAGCTTCTGTAAAATCATTTCCTTGTGATGCCAAGTATGCTTGTATTGTTCTGTGTGTGCTTTCCATACCTGGTCTTCCAGCTCTATCTGTTAATACAGACCAAACACTGGCAATTATCAAAAACACTGCCCCAAATCCTATTGCCATTGGATTTGTCAGCATTGAATTCCACATATCATATGGAATCATTACTAAGAACATGGCAAGTGGTTGCACCATGCATATGGCCCATGCTTTTCTAATGCTTGCACCTAACGTTGTGGTGAAAATTCCGATTCTAAAACTAGCAAATAGAAACATTCCATATGTTACAAAGAACAATGATACATCTTTTGCTAGTACAACACTTGCAAGTAACCCCATTAGTAATACTGCAATCCACAACATATTTCCAAAAAGAGACGCATGTAGTGACTTTGAATACTCTTTTTTCCTGGTAAATTGTTTATCGATTAACTGGGTTAATGCTAATATTCCAATTACACCTATAATTCTAAACCAAATTTCATCTGAGCCAAGATATCCAAAATAAACTGTAGATACAATTACTGCTGCAATAGCTAATGATCCTACCAGAGAAAAATAGTGTGATGCTGGATTGATTAATGTAAGGGAAAACCTATTGTGTATATTTGAAACATCATCTGAAGATTTTTCCATGTTCTATCGTGGAGCCAAAAATATGTCAATTAACCATGAAACCACAATTAAGCTGATTGGAACAGTAACAACAATTTTTGGATCAACTTTGAATCCTTTAGTCTCATCCTCAAAGAATCTCATGAGACCTCCACTTGATGCTGGTAGTGGTGCTCCTTTTCTTTTACTGCTCATGGCTGTTTTTCAAAGCTTGAATTTTGACATAAATACTTTATTGTTTGTGCTGCAACTTTTTCGTTGTTTCTATGAGTGAATTAATTGATCTTAGGATCTCTTGTTGTTTTTCATGATTGGTTTCTTGTTCTAATTCTTTGGATAATTCGGATAATTTTTTTTCCAGTGTGA
>SICY01000040.1 GCA_009697485.1 Nitrosarchaeum sp. | reverse complement strand
AAAGAATCATCAAAAGAGATGATGGCGTTGTTAAAGCTATCAGAATATCAATCAAACATAAGAATGCATTCAGAATCAAAGTATGGAGATGCAAAAGAGCTTGAGAACATGGCATTACAAACAGTAGAGATTGTAAATTTATTTGATAGATTATCAATAGAAGCAGGAGAGAAAATTCCACTACCATATGAAGTCAGGCAATGGGCAATCAGCAAAATTTTGGACTGTGCAGACAAGTGGGAGATTAGATTTAGTGATATCTTTGCAATTTTGATAAATACAATTGGCAAAGACTTGCTAAAAGAATCGATCAGAATTCAACAGATTAGAGATATTTACGGTATTAGAGCTGTAGATGAAATACGAAACGAGTTGAATATTACTTAAACACCGATTGCTTCATCTATTGCAGTTAGTTGGTCTTTCTTTCGTTTTAGTGCTGTAAAGATTCCCAAAAGTGCAGCTATCCACATTGTACTAAATACAATATTAGATACGCTAACAAACAGGTACGGAGTAGCATCCATGATATTTTGACGAAGTGCAAAAGAACGTTCACCAATGCTAGTCATGCCGGTCTGAAATGCAGCACTGTCTTCTGAAACTCCTGAAATCGTTTCAACATTTACAATCATGTTATCAACGGCACGATCTATTCGAAGAAAGCTTGTAGATTCTGTAGGAAATGCCCAAACAGGGTTTTTACTTTCAGGTAATTTTTCCATAATAATTGTCAAATCTTGTTTAATTGCAGTCAAGTGAGTTTTAATCTCAATTGGATCAGCTGAACCAAGTATGGCATCCAAATGTCCACGTATTCTATCAAGAGGGTAAACATCAGTATGATAACCATTGATTGCCATGAATCCTCCAAAAATAATAATTGCAACTACTCCAATCATTGCGAGTTGATATGTTCTTTTAGCCATTTTTTCTATCTTGGTTAAAACAGGAATATTCGGGGATTTAATTCTTTTAAATCTTGTATGAGAGATGCTCATGTAGGAAATATAAAAAAAGCCAATGGTTTGCAGACCAATAATGGGTGCAAAAACAGGATTATTGGAAAATATCGAGATCAAAATTCCCATTAGCCCATAAACACCAAAAAAGATCTCAAGTAACGTAGTTTTTGTAAAAGGTAGATTGTATGCTTTATCGCGCCAATCATCTTCTTTGTTAATAATTCCATATTTTGGAGTTCTTAGAAATTCATTTTTCTTTCCAAAAACAGCATCAAATACAGCTATGCTGTTATTTACAGACATTCCTGCATTGTAAACAAGTAATGCAGGCAAAATCTTTGCCTTTGATTTCCAAGATGTAGGATACATGCTTTGAATGATCACAATGTATGCCCCTGGACCCATGGCAAGATATGCAGCAATTGTCAATGCAGGAAGAAAACTAACCATATAGAGATTCATGTCCGAAGCTAAAAGAACAGGCAATGCAAGAAATTGTATCAACATTAACGGGTAAACAATATGACGTGTTAGTTGAACAAATGCTTGAATTTTTGCTTCTACTGCAACTTTACGTTTGATTGCAATGTCTGTCAATAATTTAATGGCACATTGAATGGAACCTTTTGCCCAACGAAACTGTTGTCGTTTAGCTGCATTCATTTGAACAGGAAGTTCAGCGTCAACTACAATATCAGGCAAAAAAACACATTTCCATCCTTTCATTTGTGCCCTATAGCTTAGATCAAGATCTTCAACAAGTGTAGCAGTGTGCCATCCGCCAGCATCTTCTATACAAGCACATTTCCAAATTCCTGCAGTACCATTAAAATTCATAAATAAATTAGAATTACTTTTAGCCTTTTGTTCAATTAAAAAATGAAAGTCAAGACTAAGTGCTTGTGCTTGAGTAATTGCAGAATAGTTTTCATTTACATGTCCCCAACGACATTGAACTAGTCCAATATTAGATTTAGAAAAGTGTGGAATTGCTCTTTTTAGAAACCAATTTGGGGGAATAAAATCAGCATCAAAAATGGCTACAAATTCGGTATCAGTAGTTTGCATTGCATGTTTCAAAGCGCCTGCTTTGTACCCTTTTCTTGTACCACGTCGTATATGGTCAATTTGAAATCCTTGTTTTTTGTATTTAGCAACAACATCAGATAAAAGATCTACTGTTTCATCATCAGAATCATCTAAAACCATTATCCTCATCTTTTCTTTTGGATAATCCATCATACACACTGCATCGACTAGTCTCTGTGCAACATACTTTTCATTGTAGATTGGTAATTGAATAGTGACTGACGGTGTTCCCATATTAACAGTGGAACGAATTTCTTTTCTCTTTATTGAGAGATATGTAAGATAGTAGAAATTGCATGTGTAAGCACTAATAATAATTGCAGATAAAATAAACAGATCAAAAACAAATTGGGTAAACGAATTAAGTGCCATTGTCTAGATTCCCAAAATGTAAGGTCGTTATTTATACGTGCAAAGTAATTGACTTATTTTTGCTCAAATATCTTAATCGCTTTTGGCGGACAAACATTTTCACATGCAAGACAAAATATGCAATCAGGTTCTTTGGACATTAGGGGTTTTTTTCCAGATGCGGGATTTCCAGGAGTATCAAACCATTCATAGACTGCAACGGGACATGCCTCAATACATCCACCATCTGCAATACAGATATCATAATCAACAGATACGAATTCGCCCCAAACACCAAGAATTCCATTGTTTGTACCTTTTCTACCCCAAGTCTTGACGGTGTATCCATTTGCATCAAATGGAGAAGATGGTTTCATTTTAGATTTGTAAGCAACATCAATTGGTCCAGGTTTTGCTCCATCTGGAATTGCAATTTCACTTCCATCATCTTCAACAATTTCATCTGTAGCTTCAGTTGCTTTGGGTTTAGCATTAAGAACAATTTTTGCAAGAGGGGTAAGATCTTCAAGTCTCTGTATTGCTTCGTATTGATTGATCTTTTCTGCTTTTGCAAGATAAGAAATCATCTTATCTGCCAAGATTGTATTACGTAAGATAGTATCAATTACCATTTTTGCAAAATGATCTGCTTTTTTTCTATAATCTTTAACCCAGTTTGGATCACCAAATTTTTCAATTGGAAAAATTTGATAAATAATATCGACTACTTCTCCACTAACAATTTCAACAGTTACAGACAACTCTACTTCTTCATACCCTTTTGCATCAGGATCTTTCATGTTCTGTTCTTTCCAACGATATGTTGCGAATATTCTATCGGCATAAGCATCCATTTCAAACGCCTTTTTTAGGCCATCATGTACGGATTTAATTTCTAGAGGATCTTCAAGTTTTATTGGCAATCTATAAAGTCCAAGTTTAAAACCATGTAGAGGATATACACCACGTTTTGCAGTTGGCGCCTCCATTGTCCAAACTCGATCTTTTAGAAGTAATGACATTCAATATGAGGTGATTGAATTTATTTAAAAAGGTTATCAGTCACTGTCGTCTGGACACGTAAGCTCTCGAAGTTCAATATACTTTTTTTCCATTACTTCGGCATATTCTGAGATTTTTTTTAGATCAAACAGAGATTTTGGAAAATACCAACGAATTGGGACCCAATGTCCAATTCCATCCATATCATGAATCATGCCTTTATCGGCTTTGACGTTTAGTTTTTCATCAATGGATGTGTCCTTTACTGTAAGACCTCTTTTTGTTTTATCTTCCAGAATAAAATCAGCACCGCCGTCTTTAATGTAATAAAATGAGCCGTTCTTTAGTACAGGAAGATCTAATGACAATTTATTTTTCCACAGGATTTCCTATCATGTTACCCCATTCAGTCCAAGAACCATCATAGTTTCGAACCTTGGAATAACCTAGTAGATATTTTAGAACGAACCAACTATGAGATGATCTTTCTCCAATTCTACAATAACAGATAACATCTTTGTCTGGTGTAACACCTTTTGACTCATAATTTTGTTTAAGATCTGCTACAGACTTGAATGTACCATCAGCATCATTTACAGCAGTTGCCCATGGAATATTATTTGCTTTAGGAATATGTCCACCTCTTTGTGCATGCTCCATTGGGTATTCAGGAGGTGCAGTGATTTCTCCAGAGAATTCTTTTGGAGATCTTACATCAACCATCACAGTATCTTCTCGTCCTAATGCTCTACTAACATCAAACAAATAAGCTCTAAGTCCCTCATCAGGTGGTTGTGCTTTGTATACAGTTAAAGCAAGTAGTGGTTCTTCTGTAGTGTATTCTTTATTTTCTAATTCCCATTTTTTTCTACCACCATCCATAATTTTTAGATTTTCATGACCATAATATTTGAAAACCCAGAAAACAAATGCTGCAAACCAATTATTAAAATCACCATAAAGAATTACTTCAGTATCTTCACGTATACCATTTTTAGACATTAATGTCTCAAATTGTCTTTTATTAATGATGTCTCTAGTTATAGGATCATTAATGTCTCGTTTCCACCAAATTAAGCTGGCTCCTTTAATGTGACCTTTTTGATATCCGTTTACTGGATCATAATCAACTTCAACTAATTTTCTATTTTCATTTGGGAGATTTTTTGACATCCAATCTGTATCTACTAAAACTTCGGGATGTGCGTAATTCATGTTATTTTACAAATTTGTATTCATACTTATTTGTGTTTACAATAAATTAAATAAAAAATATCTTTTTAACCAAATGAGACTTAGGAGAACTACTTGAAACTTCAAAAAGTTGCAGTGGTTAGCAAAGTGGGTTCAAAAGAGTCAGAAGATGCAGCAAAAAACGTTGCAAAAAAGTTTCTAGCAAAAAAATCCACAGTATTTACAATTTCCCCCATAGAAGTAGAAGGTGCAAAAAAAGTAGAAACACTAGAGGAGCTTAAAAAAGAAAAACTTGATCTAGTAATTACATTAGGAGGAGATGGAACAACTCTAAGAGTTTTCAGATATCTTGAAAATGAGACTCCAATTCTAACAATTAACGTAGGTGGGAATAGAGGCATACTATCTGAAATAACTATTGATGAAATAGATGATGCAATTGATAGAATTCTAAAAGGTAAATTCTTTTTAGATAAACGAACCAGAGTTGTAGCTTCATGTGGAGGGAAAGAATTTCCACCAGCATTAAATGAGATCTACATTTGTAGAACAAATCTTACAAAAACTGCAGAAATTGAGATAAAATTTCAAAATGACACAGTCAAACAAAAAATGGATGGAGTGATAATTGCCACTCCAAGTGGTTCAACAGGACACTCATTTTCTTTAGGCGGTCCTATTCTTCATGAAAGTCTAGATGTTTTGATTATAACACCGGTTGCTCCAGTTTACAGATTAGAATCAATTGTGGTGCCAGATGAAAAAATAGAAATAATATCATCACATGACTGTAGTATAGTGATGGATGCACAGGTAGTAAAATCGGCAGGGTATGGCGAACCGATAATTATAAAAAAGTATAGAAAGCCAGCAGTCTTTGTTAGATTGAAGAAACGAGGACTAAGACAGATGAGTAAACTTGGATTTTAGAATATTAGATGCAAGTGCATTTTATGCAGGAGTTCCATTTGGATCAGCCAATGATTGCTATACGACATCTCTTGTTTATGAGGAAATAAAACACATTAAAAAAAATCAGGATGCGTTAGGAACACTGCTAGAAACTAATCGATTAAAAATAATGGATCCGGACAAAGAATCAACAAATGCAGCCATAGCATCTGCCAGAGAAACTGGGGATTTTCCACAATTATCAAAGCAAGATATTTCAATAATTGCGCTATGCATCAGCCTGAAAGGCGAGATTATTTCAGATGATTTTGCAATTACAAATGTTGCAAAAAACATAGGATTGAAGATATCACCTATAATGACAAATGGTTTTCAAGACGTTGGCAAATGGGTTCATTATTGTCCGGGATGTCGTACAAATCATACGATTGGAAAAGAGTGTCCAATGTGTGGCACACCACTTAAGAGAAAACTACTCAAGGGGCAATCTCCGTCCATACCAATCAACAAATGAACCATCATACAATTTTATATTTTGATAACCTGCAATCATCAATTGTAAAAATAGACTAGATGCCCTATGACCATGCATACAATAGCAAACAATTTCACTGTCTTTAGATACTTGGTTTTGAGAAAATAGATTTTGTAAAAAATCTTTATTTTGAAATAATTTACCATCATACGCTATTCCTTCAGTAAATGGAATTAGTTTTGAGTTAGGTAAATGCCCACCCATAAACTCTTGAGGTGTTCTTGCATCTAAGACTGCAAAATTATTTAAATTTTCTTTAAGATGATCAGATTCTATTCGAATTTTAGAGTTGATTTTTGGAATAAATGTTGCTAATTCACGAGTGAATAATTTTTTTGTTAATTCAAGCCCATTTTTTTGCAAGTCCATAATATTTGCATCAAGTAGATATATTTTTTCATGTCCAAAGTAGAGAAATGTCCATGCAATTCTAGCAGCCGATGGATCCATGGAATCGCCAATAAGGATAACAGTTTTAGAAATATCAATTCCAAGTGAGCTAAAAAGATCAGCGATTTTTTTTTCATCAATAACTAGATTTGCACCGTATTGATCAAATTGAATAACTTGTTCCATTGTTAGTGATTGAGATTTTGGAATATGACCGTACAAAAACATTGTTTTAGGACGTGTATCTAAAATTATAATATTTGGATCAGAGGTATGATCTTTTAGCCAATCTATTGAAACTAACATAAATGACATAGATTGGTTAATTTATTTAATAGTATCATGCATCATGCAAAGTTTTTTGGTTTGATGCTTTGATGTATTTGCTTTGAGATTCAAGCACTTTTTTTATTTTTTTAGCTCTGACATCCCCTAGTCCTTCAACTTTTGCAAGTTCAGCAGTTGTAGCAGTGAAAACTTTCAAAGGAGTTCCGAATTTCTCAAGCATTCTAACAGCAAATTTCTCGCCAATGCCGGGTAAGCTACAAAGAGACGATAGTTGTTGCTTTTC